>DNVQ01000048.1 GCA_003507475.1 Candidatus Moraniibacteriota bacterium
GAAGTTGATGGAAAAGTTAGAAGTATCGAAACTGATGCTCGAGGCAAATATGTAACTATCAAGATTGAATCTACTTCTGACAAAAATGAAGTAAAAGAATATCAAATTCCATCTAACGCAACTGTTAAGGTTTCCAAAGATGAATTAGTCGCTCAAGGAACTGTTTTATCTGAAGGACACATCGATCTTAAAAAACTTTATAAAGTTATGGGCCATGAGGCAGTGCATAGATATATCGTAAGAGAAATTCAAGAAATCTATGCTTCTCAGGGTGAAGGAATTAACGACAAACATATCGAAGTTATAATCAGACAAATGTTAAGCAGAATCAAGATTGATAACTCTGCAGACACTGAATTATTAAATGGAGATGTAGTTAGCCGAGAAAGATTTGAAATAGTAAATGAAAAAGCTAAGAAGGGCGGAAAGAAGAAAGCTCAAGGTAAGCCGGTCATATTGGGAATTACTAAAGTAGCCCTATCTACAGAATCATTCTTGAGCGCAGCTTCATTTATTGAAACCGCTAGAGTGTTNNGGAAGCGGATTCAGAGAGGAATAGCATTGACAGGCGATAGCTTGAGTGTTATTCTGAGCTCAATACAACTTAAGAAAGTCCTAGGGTGTCTCGCCTTTTTCAAAAAGGATAAGGCACCCAAAATAAACTTACCGTTTAAAAGGATTTTCTTTTGGTAAGTTTATTTTAATTTAAATAAGTAATTAATATAATCCGCATTTTTGGCGGAAAAAAATATGGAATATGAAATTTGTTACCTTATTGGTGAATCAAAAGAAGCCAATTTGGAAAAAATAAGGCCGGTGATTGAAGGAATAATCACAAAACATAAAGGAACTTTTTTGGAAGGTGAGTTTGTGAGAAAAAGAAGATTATCTTATGACATCAAGGGAGAAGCTAGAGGAACTTACGTAGCTAAAAGATTTACTGTTCCCTCCAAAGATGAGAGAGAAGAATTATTCCCAGATTATGATATAATGGGAGAAATAAACAAAGAGTTGAGATACAATCAAGATATCTTGAGATATATGGTAGTTAAAACTGACGATCTTCCACCGTTGAAAGATTTAGAAAATATTGAAGAAAAAGCTAAGGCGCAATTTGGGGCAAGAGAACAAGCTAACAGAGAAAACAAGAAATTTGTAAAACCGCAAGAAAGAGCTGCAGTTAAGGAGGAGACTCCAAGGGTTCAGGAAGTTAAAGCTACTCCTGTGGTTGAAGTAAAAGAACCCAAGGTTGAGGAAGTAAAAACTGAAGAGGTTAAGTCTGAGGAAGTTAAGCCTGAGGAAGTTAAAGTTGAAGAAACTAAGGCTGAAGATGAGGTTGTTGTAGAAGAAAAACCAAAGAAAAAATCTAAGAAAAAAGAAGAAGAGATTTTGGGTGATGACATTGATGAAAAATTAGACGAAATTTTAAACATCTAATTTCTTAAGTAAAGGTAATTTGCAAAAAATAAGCAAAATTATCTTTAAAATAAAAATATGAATATTAATAAAGTAGTGTTGGTGGGTCGCTTAACTCGTGATCCAGAAATAAGAACTACTAATACTGGTTCAACAGTGGCTAGTATAAGTTTGGCTACTAATAGTTATTGGACAGATAAAAGTGGTCAGAAAAAAGAAACTACTGAATTTCATAATATAGTTATTTTTGGAAAGTTAGCTGAAATTGCCGGTCAATATTTGATCAAAGGTCAGGAAGCTTATTTTGAGGGAAGATTGCAGTCTAGAAGTTATGTGGGAAAGGATAATGTAGAAAGAAAAGTTACTGAAGTGATTGCTTCTGAGATGCAATTTGGCGCTAAGCCTCAAGGGGCAAGTCAAGCCGGATACGGAGCTCCAAGAGCAAATGCAACCGGACAACAACAACCAGCTCCTCAAAATAACGCGCAAGCAGCACCTGTTGCTCCCCAAAGAGTTGAGGAAGAAATTCCTACTATCAACTTAGATGAAGAGCAAGAAGAGGTAAAAATTGAAGATGTGCCATTTTAATTTAATTAAGATTATTTGCTTGTTATATTAAATCAGATTTAATGTAATTTTAAGCTCTAAAGAAATGATAGAGAAAAAAACTTGTCAATTTTGCCAAGATAAAATAGACAAAATCGACTATAAAAATTCAGAACTATTGAGAAGATTTGTTAATTCTCAGGGAAAAATTTATCCTCCAAGAAGATTTGGAACTTGTGCCAGACACCAAAAGGTATTAACGAGAGCCATTAAAAAATCAAGAATAATGGCATTAACACCGATAGTAATAAAATAATTTTGAATTTCGAATTTATAATTTCGAATCAAATCTGAATTTATTAATTTAATAATTAGGATTTCATTTAAAATTTGAAATTTAAAGTTTGAAATTAACTCTAAATGTTAAACATTTCAAAAATAAAATCAGGAAAAAATATTGTTCTTGAGGGAGAACCTTTCAAGGTTCTTTGGGATGAGCATTCTAAAATGGGAAGAGCTGGAGCTGTCTTGCGAACTAAATTGAAAAATTTAGCCACCGGTGCAGTTTTGGAAAAAACTTTTCAGGGAGCAGATAAAATAGAGGAGGCTGATATCGAAAAAACTTATGCTCAATATCTATATCAAGATGGAGACGGCTTTGCTTTTATGGATAGCGCCGACTATGAACAATTTTCTTTGCCCAAAAAAGTTATCGGAGATTTAGCCGATTATCTTGTAGAGGGAGTAGAGGTTTCTATTATTAATTTTAACGGCAATCCTATCAACATCGAGCTTCCAGTTAAGGTTGAGCTAACCGTAACTCAGGCTCCTCCAGGAATTAAAGGTGATACAGCTTCCAGTGGAGATAAGTTAGTTACCGTTGAAACAGGGGCCAAAATTACCACTCCCTTATTCATAAATGAAGGAGATAAAATAATTGTAAATACGGAAAAAGGAGAATATGTTTCCCGAGCCTAGATAGATGTTGTTTTCCCTCTCTCCCTTTGGGAGAGATGTCACTGTATTCAGTGACAGAGAGGGCTTCTTGCAACAAAATATACTTTTCAAAAAACACGACCAAAATCGTGTTTTTTGCTATTGTAAGAACAAAAAATAAGCATATACCTAGGTAAGTACTTATACCATCTCTAAATAACTATTACTCAACTTCACGCCTTCAGCATGTCATTCTGGAAAATAGATTTTTACTGCGAAGAAATGAGCAGATAAAAATCATTTATTCAGAATCTCTTGTGCAATACTCGAGATCCTGAATAAGTGATTTTATATGAATTCACATTCGTTCGCTAAATAAAATCTACTTTTCAGGATGACATACTCACGATGGTGATGCGGTAGTGGTTATTTGAATTGTTTTTAAATGTAAGTGATCTTTTTTCTTTACAAAGTACTTTCTGTATGCTTTAATTACATAATCGCTAAAGGGGCGAGAAACAGTAGTTTTTTGAACAACTCAAGAGTGTAAAGGAGGTCGGAATTATGGCAGAAGTAACAGTAGCAATTTTTATAGGAAGCGATTCTGATATTAAAAAAATGTTGCCGGCAAAAGAGTTCCTTGATAGTTTGGGGATCTCTTGCGAGATGCGCATTACCAGTGCTCATCGCACTGCTGAACGAACCAAGGTGCTGGTTTGTGAATTGGAAAAAGGCGGATGCAAGATTTTTCTCTGTGCTGCTGGTATGGCGGCTCATTTAGCTGGCGCCGTGGCCGCTCAAACAATTAAGCTTGTTATCGGTGTGCCCTTAACTTCTGAAGCTTCGCCCTTGGGCGGAGTTGACGCTTTGCTTTCTACGGTGCAGATGCCTTCAGGTATGCCAGTGGCAACAGTAGCAATCAACGGTGCAAAAAATGCCGCTTGGCTGGCTGCTGAAATTTTGGCACTTAATGATGCAGTTTTAACTGAAAAGCTTATCGCTAAAAGGGTAAAAACTGCTAAGGAAACAGAAGAGGCAGATAAAAATCTTCAGCAAAATATAAAGTATATGTTTACGAGTCCTGAGTAACAAAAATCGATGATTTTCATAAACAGATTGTCAAATTGATTGAAGGAGGATGAAATTATGAACGGAAACGTCGTAACAGTAACTGTTTTTCCAACATTAATTCTCAAGCATCGCGGCAAAGTTCGTGATATGTATGAAATTCCTGGCCACGATGACGTGTTGTTGATGGTGGCCACTGATCGCATCTCAGCCTACGATGTTGTCATGAATGATGTCATTCCTGGAAAAGGAGAAATTCTCACTAAACTTTCTCTTTTCTGGTTTGAGCTATTGGGCGATATCGTCGAAAATCATCTAATTACTGCGAATGTCGATGAATATCCGGTGGAGTGTCGGCCCTATGCCGATCAATTGCGCGGTCGTTCAATGCTGGTTAAAAAAACCAAGCCATTGACTGTCGAGTGCATCGTACGCGGATATATCTCTGGTTCGTTCTGGAGTGCTTATCAGAAAGACACCACAGTTTGTGGTTTTAATTTGCCGAAAGGCATGCAGGAATCGGATAAATTTCCATATTCGTTGTTTACGCCGTCAACCAAGGCCAAACAGGGTTTGCATGATGAAAACATCTCTATCAAGCAGATGGAGAAAATCGTCGGTAAAGACCGCGCTCACGCGATTATCGAAGTATGCATCGCTCTTTATCAGCGAGCAGCGGATTATGCACTCGCAAAAGGCATTATTATCGCCGATACCAAATTCGAATTGGGTGAATATAACGGCAGGTTAATCCTCATCGACGAAGTGTTAACTCCTGATTCATCTCGCTTCTGGCCGGTGGATAAATATGAGCCCGGTAAACCTCAACCGAGTTTTGACAAGCAATACCTGCGGGATTATCTATCCAGTCTTGAATGGGACAAAACCCCTCCGCCTCCGCCGTTGCCACCTAACATAATCTATTCAACCAGAGATCGCTATGCGGAAGCACTGCAGCGTTTAACTGGCAAATGAAAAACAGAGGGGTCAATCATGACACCAACTCCACTGTCGGATATATTCCGATGGTGGAGTTTTTTTGTATTTAATTTTTTCTTTACAGGATATTTCCTTTGTGCTTTAATAAATAATTATCAAGAAAGTGAGAATATTTATTAAAAACAACCCTAAACAGGAGAAAACCATGGGACAAAAGAAAAAGGGCGATAAAGTTCGTTATACTGAGTGGGCGCTTGATTTTATTAGAAAAGATGCCGAATTATATGAATTTTACCTTAGAGATGAAAACTTGGAAGAGGTGCATACTATTTCAAGCTATAATCCTGACACTACCGTTTTTCTTGAGGGTCGCGGAGAAATTCCATACCAAAACTATTGGTTTGAACGAGTGTGTGTTGATTGCCAAAGAGAAAAAGTCGATAAATTTGATAGATGCAAGTCTTGCGCAAAAACACATCGAGATGAAATGTATGATAAAGTTAGAGCGGCTCTTTCGATAGATCAGCTTGCTTTATTTGATGAATATCACAAAGCTGTAAGAGATTGTGAATCAATGTTTGTATTCTACTAATATCCTTTGTTGTAATAACGCGCCTACCAGCAGTGACTGGTGAGCGCGTTTTTTAAATTCAAAGTAATAATGTGAAGTGGCTGTCGTAGCCTCANNGGGGGTGTTTTTTTGTTTTATTGATTATGATAGAATAAAGTAAGTAAATTAAAACATTAAAAATCTCACGCAAAGGAGATTGTTTTTTAAAGCGATATGAAAAATAAAAATAAAACAAAAAATAAATCAGGAAAATTTTTAAGTTATTTGTTGGTAGCTTATGGAATTCTTTTTTTAATTTTGGCCATCAATCCGGTAGATAGGATGACGTGGTTTGTGGAGAATTTAACTGTTTGGATTATTTTAGCTTTTATACTCGGTTTATATTGGAGTGGAATTCGTTTTTCGCGCATAGCTTATGCTTTGATGTTTGTGCTTATTTATTTGCACACTATCGGAGGACATTGGACCTTTGCTTTAGTGCCATTTGACTGGGTGACAGATTTTTTTGGATTTTCGAGAAATCATTTTGATAGGATTGCTCATTTTTCAGTGGGATTTTATGCTTTTGCGATTGCCGAATGGTTATGGAATAAAAAATTAGTAGCCAATAAATTTATTTTATTTACTTATTCAATTTTTGTGATTGCAACGATTGCAATGAGTTACGAATTGATTGAGTGGATTTATGCTGCTCTCGCTAATCCCGAAGCAGGTATTGCATATTTGGGAAGCCAAGGAGATATTTGGGATGCGCAAAAGGATATGTTGGCAGATACATTAGGGGCAATTACGGCAACAATATTGTTTTTTATTATAAGAAAACCAAAAATATAATTAATAATTTCCAATAATCAATTCACAATTTACAATGAATTTCAAAATTTTCAATGAAAATTAATTAAATTGAAAATTGANNATTGAAAATTGAAAAATGTAAATTGAAAATTAAAATGTAATTTATGCTTAAGAGATTTTTAAAACTTTGCTTAGTAGGAATATTGGGATTTTTTGTTTTTACTAATCATGCCTTTGCTCGTGAAAATGTCACCGATTGGTATATAAAAAGATTTGATTCTCAGATAGTGGTTAATCGAGATTCCACTCTTACTATTACAGAAAAAATTGTGGCTGATTGCGGTAACGCAGTGGGCAAACATGGAATATTTAGAATCCTACCTTATAAAATAAACATTGAGGGAAAGGGGGCGGTAAAAACTCCTATTGATCTTATCAGTATTAAAGATGAGAACGGCAACGATTACGAGTATATGCAATCTAAAAATAGTACAGATAGTACAATGACTTGGAAAATAGGAGACCTAGAAAAAACTGTTACGGGAGAAAATACTTATGTCATTAAATATAAAGTGGAAAATGCCATTCGTTTTTATGATGATAATTTTGATGAATTTTACTGGAATTTAACAGGTAATTTTTGGAATTTAGAAATTGATAGCGCACGAATTGAAGTAATATTTCCCGAAGAAGTGAATAGGGAGAACGCTGATATTTATTTATATTCCGGTTATTTGGGAGAAAAAGACAATAAGCTAGCAACCTATGGGTGGATGAATAACAATATGTTAGAATTTCATGATATCCAGCCATTACTTATTGGCCAAGGGATAACGACTTCAGTAACTTTTCCCAAAAATATCTTTACTCCTTATAAGCCTAACTTTTTAGAAACTTACGGCAAATATTTATTTTTTATTCTCCCTGTTTTGGTCTTTTTGATTTGCTTTAGGGTTTGGAAAAAGTATGGAAATGATTTGCCATTTAGTAAAACAACTATTGCTCAATATGAGGCGCCTCAAAATATGTCTATGATAGAAATGGGATTATTGATGAGTAATGGAAATTTTAAGAATAATTTTGTTACAGCCGAAATTATCAATTTGGCTACTAAAAAAATAATTACCATTAAAGAAGTTGAAAATAAGATATTATTTTTTAATTCAAAGGATTATGAGATTAGCAGGCTTGGCAATAAAGATGAGGAGAATAAATTAAGCGCGCCACAAAAAGTTATTTTAGATAAACTCTTTGAAGCGGGAGAGAGCGTTAGGCTTTCTTCTTTAAAGAGTGATTTTTATAAAATTTTAAATGATTTGAGAAGTAAGGGAAATGACATACTTGCCAATGAAGGATTGATTGAAAGAAAGGGTATTAAATATAGCTTAATTTTTATTCCTATTGGATTTATCCTTTTATTTTTTGGCGTATTTTTTGTAATGGTTGTTTCGGGATGGTTGGGTGTGTCTGTAGCTGCCACAGGATTAATTGTGGCAATCTTTGGTTTTGTAATGCCCAAGCGAACATTAAAAGGAGCAGAATTGAATTGGCAAATTAAGGGCCTCAAGCTTTTCATGGAAACGGTTGACAAGGATAGAGCTAAATTTTATGAAGAGGAAAATATTTTTGAGAAATTTCTTCCTTATGCTATCCTTTTTGGAATTACGGGTATTTGGATAAAGAGAATTAAGGAAATTTATGGAGAAGAATATTTTGTTAGCCATGCGCCAGCTTGGTATATGGGGAGCACGCTGGGCTCATTTAATGCAGATAGCTTTAATTCAGCCTTAGATGATCTTTCTAACAATATCGCTGCCAGTACTTCAGCGCCCTCCGGTTCCGGAGGCAGTGGTGGCTCCGGCGGCGGAGGCGGTGGTGGCGGCGGGGGAGGATGGTAGAAATTAGTTAGTAGTTTGTAGTTATTAGCTTTTTAGATATTGTTATAAAAAGTAATTCGTTAATGCGTTAACTCGTTAACTAAATAATAATTAATATATTTAATACATGAAAGAAATTATTAAAGATGAGAGCCTTGTGGCTTATTGCGGGCTTTATTGTGGAGCTTGCAAAAGGTATCTGGAGGATAAATGTCTTGGTTGCGATAAAAACGAAAAAGCAACCTGGTGTAAGTTGAGGAGTTGTTGCAAGGAAAATAATTACAGAACTTGCGCTGATTGCAAAAGTCATGAAGACCCAATGAAATGCAGAAAATTCAATACTATATTCTCTAAAATATTTGGACTTCTTTTTAACTCAGACCGCAATGCTTGTATAAAAAGGATTAAGGAAATTGAAACAGATAAGTTTGCGGAGGAGATGACTGAGGCAAAAATGCATTCGATAAAGAAAAGAAAATAAAAATTAAAAAACATCCAAAAATGGATGTCTTTTATTTTGGTATTTAACTATACTAAAATCAACCGATGTTGTCATCCTCGAAAGTAAAATTTCTTAGCGATGTAAGGAGCTATAGAAATTTACTTGTCGGGGATCTTGGTATTTATTCCCCGTACCAACTACTTGCTAAATCTATCCAATTAGAATTATCTTTTTCTATTAAATTTATTTTCCATTGTCTATTCCATTTTTTTAGTTGTTTTTCTCTTTGGATAGCAAATGAAACATCGTTAGTGTCTTCGTAGAAAACTAATTTATCCAAATTGTATTTTTCTGTAAAACCTTTAATTTTTTTATTTTTATGTTCGTAAATTCTTCGCTCTAAATTATTGGTAATTCCAATATAAAGAGCACCTTCCTTTTTATTGGTTAACATATAAACATAATAATGTTTCATATTGTTTCACCCAACTTTAATTCTTAAGAGATCCCCGCATCCGCGAGGATGACAAGAGCAAAAGATGCTACATTTTTAAGGAGAATAAGTTATCAAATGAATATTGAATATTGGACATTTAGCGTTGTGCATTCGCAAGTAAATATTATTTCTTCTCTTTCACTTCTTTTTCAATTTCTCCAACAAACTCATCAACTCCCAAATTCTTTTGTTCTTTGATTCCTCGTGAGCGGACAGTCACTGTTTTATCATCCACTTCTTTTTCTCCGATTATTAAAACATGAGGAACTTTTAATTTTTCTTCTTCTCTGATTCTTTTGCCCAGACTCTCATCTTTAAGATTTAATTCAACCCTTATTCCTTGGGATAAAAGTTTTTCTTTTATCTCTTTGGCATAATTATTAAATTTCTCGCTAACTGGAACGATAGAAACTTGCACAGGTGAGAGCCAGGTTGGAAAATTTCCCGCGTAGTGTTCGATTAATAAGCCGATGAATCTCTCAAATGATCCAAATAAAGCACGATGCAAAACATAAGGGGCTTCATTTTCGCCAGAGTTGTTTTTAAAAGACATTTCAAATCTATGAGGAAGATTAAAATCAAATTGTAAGGTTGAACATTGCCACATTCTACTTAGACAATCTTTGATTTTGAAATCAAGTTTTGGACCATAAAAAGCTGCTTCGCCTTCTTCTTCGGTAAAAGCCAATTCTTTTTCTTGAGCCACTTTGCGAAGTACATCCTGAGTAAATTCCCAACCCTCATCATCACCCGCATACTTGGCAGTATTTTTAGGATCCCTTAGTGAGAGAAATACATGCACGTCTTTTTTGTCGAAACCAAAAGAAGAATAAATAAATAAAATAAAATCAATTACTTTTTTCAGTTCTTCCTCTACTTGGTTTTTTTGACAAATTATATGAGCATCATCTTGGGTAAATCCTCGTACGCGAGTTAATCCGGAAAGTTCTCCTTTTTTCTCAAAGCGATAAACTGTTCCACATTCTGCCCAACGGTAAGGAAGGTCGCGATAGGAGTGGGGGGAATTTTTAAAAATTTGCACATGAAAAGGGCAGTTCATGGGTTTAAGTAAATATTCTTCACTTTCTTTGGCAGTAACTTTATTTTGATTTTCCTCTAACGTTTGACCAACTTCAATGGGCGGATACATACTGGCATTATAAAAACCCCAATGACCGGAAGTTTCCCATAGATTCCTTCCTCCAATATGTGGACTACGCACTAACTCGTAATCATTTTTTAAATGTTCCTTGTACCAAAAATCCTCAATTACTCTCCAAAGCATCGCGCCCTTGGGGTGCCAAAGGGGAAGACCTAAGCCCACTTTTTCATCGATATGAAATAGGTCCAGTTCTTTGCC
>DNVQ01000062.1 GCA_003507475.1 Candidatus Moraniibacteriota bacterium
AAAAACCTCTCTAATAAATTTTCGAAGAACAAGCCTGCCTCTTTTATTTTCATATAAGATTACCCCTAACTAAAATAAAAGTCAATTTTAAATATTTTTATTAAAAAATTAATACAAAAGTAACATTATCTCACTTACTTTTGTATTTTATATTTTTTTACTAATCTATTTTATTTATAAATGATATTAATTTATCAAATGAAAAGGTGCCGACACTCGCATTGAGTTCGGCACCATTAGGGAGGCAGTTTCTCGAGACGAGGAACTGGCGGTGAAAAATTTGAGGCCACAGAGCGTGAAAATTTTCCATGAGACATTGCTCAACTCCCAAGAAATTCTTCCTAATTGATCAGGGCAGGAATTAAAACTTTTTGCCCCCTAACCAGCTAATATGCCATGTTTGAAATACGGGGTATCTAATCCCGCGACACGCCAGCCATCAAAAGAATTTCTTATTTAGAAGATTAGAATGAAACAACTTCTCTGTCAAATAATTCCAACTAAACAAAAAATAGATTTCCAGTAATAGAAGGACCACTCAAATAATGTAATTTTTTTTACGAAAATTAAAAATGCTAGAAAATAAATTTCATTTCCTAGCATCTCCAAAGAACTGCGACGTAATGGAATTATGACCAATCAAGTAAATTTACGCCAATCAAATCAAATGTCCTTATGGATGGACACTTATCACCCTCACTTTTCTCATCATCTTCAGTTGAATCTTTTATTTCTTTATCCTTCTCGGCAGATCCGCGTAAGGACTTAATGTCTGCAATTTCAGTCATAATTCCTCCCTATCTCATGTTTTTTTAATAAAAATGATTCTATCCCAGGAACTACCTCCTTATACGTCTTTATGTTATTCAATTTACAAGAAACTTCTCGATATCTTCATTAAGCCTTATTATACACATAAAATTAAGAATGTCTATATTTATAAATCAAAAACATTTCTCACATAATCTCAAGGTCGTGAGTAAATAATAACAGATTAACTAAATTCATTGTGAATAACAAGAGGTATAACCTCGGAAACAGAAAAAGTTGAACCTCTTCAATTTGGAAGTAATTCAGTTAATTGCATATTAATTATAAAAAATATCCGCCTAGGGCGGATATTTTTTAAGTTTATTCTTCTATTCTTTTTGTTTCTTTATTTTCCACCATCTCAATCTTTTCTGCCAAGCCTGTTATTCCTACAATCTCATCAAACTCTTCTTTTTCAATCGTTTCTTTTTCGATTAAAGTTTCAGCCAGTTTGTCGAGTTTATCTTTTTTGAGAGTGATAAGTTCCAAAGATCTTTTTCTTGCTCCTTCAATTAAATTATGCACCTCGATATCTATATCTTGAGCAGTTTTTTCTGAATAATTTTTCTGTTCACTCACTTCCTTGCCTAAGAAAATCAATTCTTCTTTTTTGCCAAAAGTTCTTGGCCCCAAATCGCTCATTCCATAGCGAGTAACCATATTTCTAGCCATGTTAGTTGCCCTCTCCAAGTCATTTGAAGCTCCCGTAGTCACATCGCCAAAAGTTTCCTGCTCTGTCACATAACCGCTTAGCAATACCGCAATTTCATCTAGGAAATATCCGCGTGAGTGAAGCATTTTATCTTCAGTCGGCACCGCCATGGTATAACCTCCAGCACTTCCTCGAGAAATAATGGAAATCTTTTGAACTGGGTCAGCGTACTTAGAAAAAGCGGCAACAAGCGCATGTCCTGCCTCATGATAAGCTACGATTCTTTGTTCATCTTTGCGGATTACCCGACTTCTTCTTTCTGGTCCCATCATTACTTTCTCAATTGATTCTCGCAGTTCTTCCATTCCAATTTTAGTTTTATTTTTTCTAGCCGATAAAATTGCTCCTTCATTTACTAAATTAGCCAAATCGGCTCCAGAAAAACCAGGAGTTCTCTGTGCAATATTCTCAATATTTACATCTTCTTCTAATTTTTTATTTTTACAGTGGATTTTCAAAATTGCTTTTCTTTCATTAATATCTGGTAAATCCAAAGTTACACGCCTATCAAATCTTCCTGGTCGCAAAAGGGCCGGATCCAGAACATCGGGACGATTAGTGGCTGCCATTACAATTACATTGGCGCCTGTTTCAAAACCATCCATTTCAACCAATATCTGATTTAAAGTTTGCTCTCTTTCATCATGTCCTCCTCCAAGACCCGCTCCACGATGACGCCCCACTGCATCAATTTCGTCAATAAATACAATAGCTGGCGCATTTTTCTTGGCTTGCTTAAATAAATCTCTCACACGAGATGCTCCCACTCCCACAAACATTTCCACAAATTCTGATCCACTGATATTGAAAAATGGCACCCCCGCTTCTCCGGCTACCGCTTTGGCCACCAAAGTTTTACCAGTTCCGGGAGGACCTAAAAGCAAAACTCCTTTTGGAATTTTAGCTCCCATATTCAAAAACTTTTTCGGATGTTTTAAGAATTCCACCACCTCCATTAATTCTTCCTTGGCTTCTTTGGCTCCAGCCACATCTTTAAAGAGAGTTCTTTTCTTTTTATCTTTCGGGTCAATCATTCTAGCTTTACTCATTCCAAATGACATAGCTTGAGAATTTCCCCTTTGAGCTTGACGCATCATAAACCACAAAAATCCCACAATCAAAAGTATGGGCAAGAGAAATGGCAAAATTATTCCAGCCCATAAAGCCACCCCTGATTCTCTTTTTATTTCAATATTAACTTTCTGCAATGATTCCTTGTTGACTCCATAGTTTGCCAAAGTTTCTGTCAGCGAACTCTCAGCCTCCTTGGAAGCTTTTTCTTGTGTTCCATTATTGAGTTCTATTTTCAATTCGCTTCCTGAAACAGAAATATCCTTAACTTCATTATTGTTAATTTGACTGACTAAAGTAGAAAGAGAAATATCTTCAATTTTAACAGCTGGCGCCTTGTATATTATCATCAGGCCAGAAATCAACAAAAATACTATTAAAGTTGGAGCTAAAACATTTTTTAAAAATTTATCCATTTATTTTTTATCTATATATTTATTAATAACTTACCCTTTTTATCAGTAACTCATATGAATAATATCACCTTTTTTGTTAATTTTCAACCCTTTTAGCTTCATTTGTTGAGATTTGTTTTTATCACTTTTGATGATTTTTATGATTTCTTCCAAGTGAGCACTTTCTATATTTAAAAGATTCTTTTTTAAATTAAAAATGATTTTTCGTAAAATCTGTTTTTGCAAAGCAGGATGATTCTTAAGAAACTTCTTATCCTCAAAAAAATAAGCATTTTTCTCTTTATCAAAATCAGCTTTCTCCAAAAATTTATTTGCGCTTTTTAAAATAAAATCATGATCATTCGCCAAATTACCTGCAGAATTAGCTAGGGTTTTGCGCAAAATAGGATTATATTCTTTTTCCAAAAGAGGAATGAGTTTATTTCTAATTTTATTTCTCAAATATTTGCTCTCCTTATTGGTCTTATCTAGGCGATATTTTAGATTTTTATTTTTTAAATAAGCCATAATTTCTCGACGGCTTGTATCTAAAAGTGGTCTGACAATTCGATTATTTTTTGGTCTGATACTGCCGAGTCCCAAAAGTCCGCTCCCTCGAATCAGCCGCATTAGCATGGTCTCAGCTTGATCATCTTGATTATGGGCTACGGCAGTTAAATCAAACTTATTTTCTTTTCTGATTTTTTCAAAAAAATCATAACGTAATTCGCGCAAAAAACTTTCTGTCGGTTTTCTCTGACTTTCTTTTTTAGCATCCAGCACTTCTAATTTTAGGTTATATATCTGCGCTAATTTTCGCACAAAAACTTCATCCTTATCACTATCAACTCCTCGCAGACCATAATTAATATGCACCACTAAAAGCTGAAATTTTTTCTTCTTAGAGAGACTCGCTAAAATATCCAAAAGGCAGACGCTATCCGGTCCGCCTGAAACTCCCACTACAATTTTACTACCTTCCTGCCAGAGGCTAAATTGATGCGCGAATGTTTGAATTTTTTTGATTAATTTAACCATTTTAAAAATTTAGATTAGATAAATTTTATGACTAGATTTCTCGACAAGCTCGAAATGACATGATTGGAAATTTTTCTGCAATATCTAAAGAAAGCTATTTATTATTTATTTTTTCTTCTATATATTTCAAAACAGCTTCAAAAACTTCCTCTTTGGATAAATTAGTAGTATCAATGACGAAGTCATAATTCTTTTTATCACGAATGTTGATATTGTAATATTTCATATATCTAGCATCATCAGTAACTCGCCTCTCTTGAATTTTTTTCATAATATCTTCCAAGGAAAAATCTCCACTAATTTCATTTCGATGATTCTCTTTTTGTAATTCCTTAAAAACTCTTGTTGCCCCCTCTTTTTCATCCACACTCAAATATATTTTAAGAGATTGAGGAATAAAGTGCCAGGCAGTGCGACTTTCAATTATAAAATCTAATTCTTTTTGGGAAAGTTCAATTAAATAGTCATCCACTTCTTTATCAATAGCAGGATCTGTCTCCCCTAATTTTAAATACTCAACCAGAGTTAAATTTCTCTTAGCAGCCATATCGCGAAAAATTTGCCCCATATAATACCGAGGGTAACTTAGCTGAGAAGAAATCAACTTTGCAATAGTGCTCTTGCCAGAGCCCTCATCACCATTAAAAGAAATAATCATATTTTTTATTTTTAAACAAATTACTTAAAATGAAAAGCCGTAAGTATCTTAAGTCTCACGGCTTTTCTAAGTTCACAAAACTCAAGATCTATTTTTTAGAAACTTTTTCTTCGTCCGCCATAGCTTTAGCAGAGGAGGATTCTTTCTTAACAGTTTCTTTTTTAGCTGTTTTCTTTTCAACTTTTTCTTTTTTGGCAGATTTCTTCTTGTCCGCCGTAGCCTTAGTGGAGGAGGAGTCTTCTTTAATTTCAACTTGCGCGAAATCATTTACTAAAACCAATCCCATTCTATGATCTTTTGGTTCGATAGAAAGCACTTTCCAACTATACTCTTTGCCAGCTTCCATCATTTCTTCCATTTTTTTACCAGGGTACATCTCGCTAAATTCACTCACATGAGCTAATCCATGGATATTTGCATCTAAGTAAACAAAAGCTCCGAAATGATTTATTTTATCAACTTTTCCTGTGTAAGTTTTTCCGGCTTCATATTTTTTCTCAGCCTCTTTCCAAGGATCTCGAGCTAAAGCTCTAATGGAAAGAGAAATCCTAGATTCATCAATTCCAATAATTTTAGCCTTAATTCTGTCTCCCACTTTGATGATTTCTCTTGGATTGTCAATCAACTGCCAAGCTAATTCAGAAATATGGACTAATCCTTCTAATTTATCACCTTCAATAGAATCATCTCCTTCTTTTACTCCAGTAGGGAGGAATTTAACAAAGGCTCCGAAATCAACTACCCCACTTACCTCACCTTCAATCGTATCTCCTTCTTTAAGTCGAGAAATCATCACTTGTTCCTTCTCGCTCATCGCAGCCTTTTCGCTGACGATTAATTTTTCTTCATCACGATAGGTGTCAATAATTTTAACCAAAAGAGTTTGTCCAACCAATCTCTTTAGTTTTTCTAAAATTTTATTCTTATTTCCGTCTTCTACTCTTGGATAATGCTCACTCGCAAGTTGAGATACAGGTAAAAATCCTCCAATTCCATTTATTTCCACCATCAAACCTCCCTTATTAGCATCCAAAACTTTGGTGTTAACAGCCTCTTCATTATCTTTTTTGGATTCCAAATCTTCCCAAGCTTTTTCATAAGAAGCTTCTCTGATGGATAATTCAATATATCCTTCTTCATTTTCAAGACTTGTAAGAGTGGCATGAACTTGATCACCTATTTTCAATTTAATATTTCCTCTTAAACCATCCTTAGTATCTTTACCATAAACGATTCCGGTTCCAAAGCTTCCCAAATCCAATAAAACAGAGTGTGGACTAATATCAATTACTACTCCATCCAAAACATCTCCTATTTCAGGGAAATCAATGTTAGAATTTTGCAAAAGTCTCCCCATAACTGAATCATCTTCTGGAAAAACGTTTTTCTTAACTGGCGCTTGTTCAGGAGCCTCTTTTTTTACGTTGTCTACTAAATTGTCTAAAATATTATTACTCATTATATTTAGCTTACTTCTTGAGGATTTGCCGATCTCCCCTTAATTAATAATTAAAATGGCACAAATAATAAAAATTTCCTATTAAAATAGGAAATTATCAAGAAAACTGATAGAATTAAAACATTCTATAAATATTAACTTTTCTTAATAATTATCTTAGTTACAGTGTATATCAAAAGATTATTTTTGGCAAGAGTTTGAATTCAATTAAACAAATGAACATTAAAACAAATTAACAATAAAGTTTGTCTAGCTTTACCAATAAGTTCAGCACTCCAAAATTACACAGCCTAGGATTTAAAAATTCGCATCATGTCCTTTTAATGATTCTGAGATACTATCTTGTTTTAATGTTTATTTGTTTTAATGTTTTCATGTTGTAATGCTTGTAATTTATTACCATATACTATAGATTAAATAGGTTATACTTAATAATAAATTATGGATTTAATAATAGAAGAAAGTGACGCCAACAAGAGAATAGACAAAGTTTTAGCTAATTTTAGCCTAAAAGAAGAGACTCTAGCAGGATTGTCTCGGGGGGATTTCATTAGAGCGATTAAAGAGGGCAAGATTTTAGTGAATGATAAAGTGGCCAAACCAAGCTATAAAACTGCCATCAATGACAAAATAGAAATAAATTTGGTGAAAAAAGAAGAGACTTTAATTCCTAATAGCAATATAAAACTGGATGTTATTTTTGAAAATGATGATTTTTTAGTTATCAATAAGCCCGCGGGCATCCAGGTCCATCCTGATTTTAACGAAAAAGAAAATACCATAGTTAACGGGCTAATTGCGGCTTATCCAGAAATTGCCAAACTCAAAGATGATCATACCTACTCTTTCCAGTTGCGTCCCGGCATTGTTCATCGCCTCGACAAAGAAACTTCGGGAATTTTGATTATTGCCAAAAATGTGAAATCTTTCTTGGAATTCAAAAGGATGTTCAAGGAAAAAACTATCGCTAAAAAATATTTAGCTATTGCTTATGGCATACCGCTAGAAAGAAAAGGCACTATAGATAAACCATTAGCGCGAACCACTAATTACCGCAAACAAACCATCGCTGGCAAAAGAACCAAAACTAAAATTCGCGAAGCCCTGACAGATTATGAAGTTATCAAAGATTTAGGAGAAAATTTCTCACTTATAGAAGTATCTCCGCAAACTGGACGCACTCACCAGATTCGCGTTCATCTCTCTTCACTAGGTCATCCTATCGTGGGAGACAATCTTTATAGAAAAAAAACTTATGAAAAATTTGAAGGCGCTACTCGCCACATGCTTCACGCCAGTCAGATAGAATTTGAATTATTTGGAGAAAAATTTAATTTCACCGCCCCGCTTCCAAAAGATTTTGAAGAAGTATCGGGAAATTTGTCGTAGATTTAGGAATTAAAATNNTGAAATCACACTTAATTTTATAAATATTTTTCTTATGTTAAAATATCAATAAGTTAACATTTTAACATGTATTTGTTATGAAAAAAATAATTTTCTGTTTTGCGATAATTTTATTTACTTCATTCTTAGCCGGTTGCGATGCTAAGCCTGAAGAAAAAAAAGAGGGAACTGTTAATCCACTCATTCCATCCAGCATGGTTGATACCTACGAAACTTCCAAAGGAAAAATAAACAATTCTGTTCAAAAGCAAAATGAAACCACTACTAAAGCCCTGGAAGAAAGTGGAATTAATGAATAAAAAAATGCCGCAAAAAAATCTT
>DNVQ01000049.1 GCA_003507475.1 Candidatus Moraniibacteriota bacterium
GGCGGAGATGTGGATAATTTTAAAAAATTGGCTACTGATAATTTGTACAAAGAAATGAAGGGAGAAGTTGTGGGTAAGTTGGGAATAAATGAATCTTTGAATTAATATGCGAATATATCATTTACAACGTGGTAAAAACTAAGTACTTGATTTATTTCATAAATAATATATAATTGTTTTTGTTGGCTTTTGTGCCGAGAATCTTGATTAATAAAGCCAGCAATTTTTATATTAAAGTCCTCCTTTCCAACTTTGGAGGGGGAAATTAAAAAGGGGGTGGGTTATGTATTAATTTTTTAAAATTTGATTAATAAATTATTTGTTAATCAATATTGAAAATTTAGCCCAGTTAAATAGGATATAAATTTAACGGGCCAAGCATTCCGCGATAGCTCAGTGGTAGAGCAGTTGGCTGTTAACCAATTGGTCGGGGGTTCGAATCCCTCTCGCGGAGCCACGAAAAACTCAAAAAAGACTACCTTATTCAGGATAGTCTTTTTTTCGTCTCGTGGCGTGCCAGATTTTACAAAATTAGATAATGGCAACTTTTTTGTTAGTTTTTCGTGGCCACGAGGGGCGTGATAATTATGAAATAATTATTTTGCGTCCTTTTCGTGGTTTTTACATGATATAATAAAAACATAATTCGTAATAAAGATATTTATGTATTACGTCTATGTTCTAGAGTGTGCAGATGATAGTTCTTGGTATATTGGATATACTAAAGATTTAAGAACTCGCTTAAAAGATCATCAAAACAAAAGAGGGCGCAGAACCACGGCGATGAAAAATAATTTAAATCTAATTTATTACGAAGCATATATTGAAAAGTTAGATGCCATGGGAAGAGAAAAGTTTCTCAAAGGTGGTTCTGGTAGAACTTATCTTAAAAAACAATTAAAGCATTATTTTGAAAAAAATATTCAATTGTGATGATTTGAAAGTCGGAGTGATGCGCCTAAGCGTCACGAGATGAGCGAAGCGAATTTTTCGTGGCCATTTTAGGGGGGGCAGATTTTTTATCGCGTGGCTCCGCTATGAAAAACTCAAAAAAGACTATCTTTGTAGGATAGTTTTTTTATTTTGAAAATTTATTTAATACTTGAGCGTATTATATGTTGATTGATGTTTTGATTTGTTTTATTAATGTTCGCGAAAGATGTGATGGGGTAAATAAAGCGTATAACATTTTCCCTCTCCCCAGCCCTCCCCCAAAGGGGGAGGGGGTGTAGGGATATAAAAATATATGAGAAAAATTATCGTACTTACATTTATTACGCTCGATGGCGTGATGCAAGCGCCGGGCGGACCCAAGGAGGATACTTCGGGCGGATTTAAATACGGCGGATGGACGGTGCCGTATTTTGATGACTTTGCGATGAAAATTATGAATGAGCAAATGAAGAGACCTTTTGATCTGCTTTTGGGTAGAAAAACTTATGAAATATTTGCCAGCTATTGGCCGAGCCACGAAAAAGAATGGCCTGGTATAAACGAGGCTACTAAATATGTCGCTTCAGATGATGCATCAATAAAACTTAATTGGGACAATTCTGTATTACTCAAGGGGGATGTCGCCCAGGAGGTGAAAAAGATTAAATCACAAAACGGTCCAGATTTACAAGTTTATGGCAGTGGCAATCTTAGTCAAACTCTTTTTAAACATGATCTGGTTGATGAATTATGGTTAAAAATTTTTCCCGTCACGCTTGGCTCAGGCAAGCGTCTCTTTGCTGAGGGTACAATTCCCATGGCTTTCAAATTAATAGACAGCAAGGTTTCTCCAAAAGGTGTTATTTTTGCTAATTACGAGCGTGCAGGAGAAGTAAAAACAGGCTCCTTTTGATTTATATAATCAATAAGCTATGTTACTAAAATAATATTGGAATTTTAAGGATTTAATTAATCTTATTATTTGTCTTGTAATTATAAATTTTTTATGTTATTTTTATACTTCAATTGGATAGTACCTAATAATTAAATCTTTCAAGATTAAGGGAGGTATTTGAAATGATTAATATCAGCAGTAAGTCAGATGGTGTGGCTGGAAGGTTGTCTAATTTTACTTCTCGTTTGTTTTTCTTTGACGGTGTTCCTTGCGCATCCCTGGAGGGACCTATTCAGGCTGTTAAATTTGAAGATCCTGAAATTCAAAGAGAGATTTGTATGCTATCTGGCAGAGAGGCAAAATTAAGAGGTAGAGAAAAAAATGAATCATGGCAAGCTACGCAGATTCTCTGGTGGTTGGGAGAAAAAGTCCCTCGTGATTCTGTGAAATATCAGGAACGATTGGATAGACTTTATGATGCGGTTGCTCAGCTTTCGGAATTTCAAACTGAACTGCTTGCTACTGGTAATGAAGTTCTTTGTCATACCGTTGGAGAAAAAGATCCAAGGAAGACTGTCATGACCGAAGAAGAATTTTGTTCTAGGCTCATGAGAAAAAGAGAGGAGCTGCGAAAAAATCTTGTCGAATGGACAGTGATGGAAATAGATGCGGCGGCAACAATGATTGAAAAGGATGGAACAGAAGCTTTCCAAAGAGTTTCGGAGCTTTATGGAGAGAAAGTAGCCACAATTCTTATCGTGGCTCATATCAGAAGAAGTTTGGGCTCCATGAGAACATATCCTCCCGAAGTCAGTATTAGTAAAATGGTGAATGAGAAAATGAAGAGATTGTGTGGTTAAGTTAAAACCCACCCAGCAGGAATCCCTGCGTTGGCGGTGGCATAAGGAGTGGCCAATGAAGGGATTTAAGATAAATTCGAAACATATAATCAACTCCAGGAGGAAGTGATATGAGTAATTATGTTGATACGGATATGGTATCTCTAGTAGAACAAGCAGCTCAAGCCAGGGGTGATGAAGAGATTCCAGAGAAATTTATCGTAGAAGCTTTGAAAAAAATTAATTCAGGGGAAAGGGATGTCCCGCGGTATCCAGGAGGAAGTCCTTCCCCAAGGGCCGTATACGAACTGGCAGTAGAATTGATGAAAGAACATTAAGGCAATGTCTGTAATGTTTTAAGAAATCCAAACCCACCACAGAGAACATATCTGCTTGGTGGGTTTTCTGATTTTATAGCAACCCTTCTATTTCTTATAATGATTATTTAATATTTGAATAAGAATTAATGAGATTGATAGTTTAAAACTTGGACTGCTTTTCGAGCCACGCAAAACTCAAGAAATATATTTAATGATTATGTATTAGAAAATTAGAACAATATGCGGGCATAGGTACTGCTTTAGGTAAATTATTATTAATGTTCCGAGGTTGTTATATGTATGGGAATGGGTCCCAGGAGTATTTAAATGTTTTGATTGGTGAATTTATTAAATTTAAACTTAAAAAAGGTTATAAACAAAGGACTCTTAGGAGTTTACTCAATAAAATAATCGTTATTTTGAATAGAATTAAAGATAACAATAATCGGGGTTCTTTTAGCGGTAGAGTCTTTTTTTTACTTGCTTTATAGTTGCTTAAAGGTGTAGACTAATTGAAAGCTAATTTATTTAAGTATGAAAATTTTTAGTTATTTTTTGGTTGATATTATCTTGACGGTGCTGTATATATGCACTTGTCTTTTTTGGTTTTTTCCAGTGAAATTTATTCAATATGGTATGTGGGTGGTTTTAATTGCGGGCTTCTTTCTTATCGCTGTGTTATGGATGTTAGATATAGGAAAGTATAAAAAGATAAAGATTAAAAAAATACGAAAGGAGGGCAAGGCTATTTTTTTAGATGATAGAGAAATTTGTAATTCTAAAGAAGATGAATTGGGATTTCGTGAAGATGCAATAAGGTTTGCTAGAGATGTTTTAAATGGAAACTCGAGCAATCCTATAGTGTTTGGTTTGGATGCTCCTTGGGGAAGTGGAAAATCAAGTTATTTAAATATATGTGAAAATGACGTATGGTATAAACAATCTGATTTAATAGTATTTCGCTTCAAGCCTGTATTATACAATACTAAAAATCAAGACCTTTTTGCAGTATTTATTGAGGAATTTGTAAGGATGTTGAATCCCTATATCGAGAAAGGTAAAGCTGATTCTCTCAAGGTGCATCTTCGAAGATATTCTCAAATTGTTCAAGGCTTTAAAATAAATATTCTAGGATTAAATATTGAGCTCAGAAATATTTTTCTTCAGTCGAGTGAAAAAACTTTGAAACAAATAGAGAATGATATAAGGGTGTTGGGAAAGAAGATAATAATTATAGTGGACGATTTGGATAGACTTTATTTGGAAGATGTTAAAGCTATGTTAAACATCGTTCGTAATGTTCTTTATATACCAAATATAACTTTTATTCTTTGTTATGATACAGATAGTATAAATGCTTTTGATACTAGTCACAAAACAATCCACACATATTCAGATATTGACCAAAAACAGACATATTCCAAAGCAGAGCATGAAATGAACAATCAAAAAATAAATGCATATTTTGAAAAAATTGTTCAAGTCAAGAAAACCATTATACCTGATAGGGATATGTTACATAAATATTTACGCAAGGAATTAAAAAATATTTGCAAAAAAGAGGATGAGAATTTACACAAATTTTTGGATGGAATCGCTTATTTTTTTCTTCCTGAAAACTATCCAAATTATCAAGAATTAATTGGCGATGCGAGAAAAATTAAAAGAATTGTGAATTTTTTGAGAGCAGTTGATTTGGCAAATATTGATTATAGTGAAAGAGACATAGACCCGAAAGTTCTTTTAAAATTAGTATTGTTATACATAAATTATCCCCATGTTTTCCGCAAAGTTTATAATAGTGAAACAGGTGGTTCATCTGGTTTTTTTCCTTGGAGCGTAACGAAGACTACTCTCAACATAAGGATAATCTTCGGTATAAGAATTCAGAAAGATTTCTAAACTACTTAAAAACAGTAAAAGATGGGGAAAGATTTATACTCAAGGACTTGTTTTTCTTAAAAGTTGAGCAAGGAAATTGGGAAACACATAAGCTTAAGGAAGAAATAGAGAGTTTTGAATTTCAAAGAGTTTCTCCTATGTTAAATGGAGGAACTTTTATGCGTAAAAATCTTGAGGATTATTTACAGATTATTGTTGAGAGAAAATTATTAGAGCGTTGGAGATATGATAATTTTCACCTAAATAGAGTTGCGGAGTTAAAAGAGAAATCCGTAGAAAATATATTTAGTCAAACACCAGAATATGATATAGCTAATGGGGAACAATCAAGAGACCAGTTCTTCTTAAATGCCAGGACATCCGACATGGGTTTTGATAGTGCTACTAAAGTTATAGATTATATAGTTGAAAATATTCATAAATATTCTTTGATAAATGAATTTTCTGGAATATATAATGGACTTCGAGATGATTTAGTATATGAAGTGATTTTCTTATTAAATAGTAAGGGTTGGAAAGACAAAGAAGGAAATTCATATCAAAACATCGACGATTATATTTCTTTGATAGCAAAGAGAATATTTGGTGAAGATGAATACAGTAACAAGGGTATTTTCGACGCTTTCATTAATGCTGAGCGAGGAATTTTAGGGATATTAGATGCTTCTAGATTTTTATCTGCATGTGATAGAAGTGGTAGTTCAGATAATTGGAATCTTTATCGTTCGCTTGATAATTATGGAAAAGAAAAGAAGTCCAATTCGAAGAGAATGCTCGGACAAAAACTCTTTGCCGTTTTTAAAAATGAATATATTAATAAAAATCTCAACTTTTTAGAAAAAATAGAACAATTATCTGAGGAAGAATTACTTGGTGATTTCAAAGATTATATATTGAAAGAATTTAAAAGAAAAAATGCCAGTTTTGATAGTGAAGTGTCTAAAATTAAAAGTAGCATTGCTGGTCATATGTTATATCAATTTGGAAGAACTGACGATGCCATAGGGATGTTAAATATAGAAGGTAATGACGATAAAGGAGAAATTTCAGGAGAGATACAAAAATATTTGTTTAATGTGTGTTTCAATATTGAAAAAGATATAGCTAATTGTAGATATTTTATAAATTACTTACTCGCAAGTTTTTCTTGGGTTCATGAAATACGCGGAACAGAATATGTCCCATTAATTTCAGAGTTTAAGAAAGCTTTTAATGAAGAGTTGCTAAAAAATTACTGGCTAAAAAACTCAGAAAAAATAAAAAAATATCTAACTGGCTTATCCATAGATACCAAGGTATTTACTTATAATTATGTAGCAAACTATGAAGATGATCTGGATAAATTATTTAATGAGCTGGATAAATTGAATTTAGATAGTGACGTGTCTAAAATTTAGAAAATGAAAAAAATAGATAAGATTAGAAAATTATTTAATTTATTGAGGGGAATTCCAATGGAAAAAATGCCTCATTTTTTGATATTTACTGAAAATGAGTATGTGGTTAGTGGTAAAAATAATGCACATTGTAGTTTTTCAGCTTATCCGAACGAAGATGAATTTTTTCATTTAAGTTTTTCAAATGACTGTAAGTTTAGAGGTAAGGTACTCGAAATATTTTCAAAGTTTGAATTTATTATTAATGAGATGGTTAGAGCACATTTTAATCTAAGAAATAGAGTGGATTTTGATGATATTCTTCTATCTTTGGATTTATTCATAAAAATAAAATATTTAACAAAGTGGCAGTTAATTAACAAGAAGCAAAAAGATAGAATTATTAAACTTAAAGAAGTTAGAAATTCTTTAGCTCATAGTTGGGTTGGCTCTTTGTACTATGACGGAAAATTATTAAACGAGTCTTCATTTAACGAATTTAAAGATGACCTTATAGATTTTTGGAAATATTTATTGACTGAGTATAGAAAATATCAGCCAGATATAGATTTGCAAATTGAAGATATTATTACCTTAAGGGAGGAATTGGGCATAAAATAGTTAAGTTATCTATTTAGCAATTCTTCCATCAGTTTTAAGGAATATTCAATATTAGGATAAGAATCGATAAGATTTGCATTTCCAAACTTGGACTATTTGTCGAATATAAAAAGAAAAGCACTTCTTCTGAAATGCTTTTTTTATTTGAGATATTAATTTTAATTTAAGACTATTGCCAAGAGTTTATTTTTTATCTATGGCTTTTTGTAAATTCTTTTCAAGTACGATTGCGACAGTGGCAACTATGACAGAAATAAAAATGATAACAAGACCCATCATCACACCGCCTGCGATATCTTCCTCCACTTTGCGTTGAATAATAATAAGGTAGCCTTCCGCTCCTACAACAAAACAGATAATAGTTATGGCGCAATATTTTATAGTTCGCAAAGCTTTGATAGCCGGTTGTGAAAAAATTTTATTTTGTCTGGCATATTCTAAAACTTTGAAAGCTTGGTAGAGTGCTATAAAAAATGGAATGGAAGCTATATATGCATATATTAAAAAGGCATCTTTGAAATAAATCTCAAAGAGTGTAGAGTTCACATTTCTGCCTTCGAGCTGGGGTTCCCAAAGCATAAAGATAAAAGTGCCGATACCGATGAGCACAATGATTGTTTGAAGAAATATTGTTGAAATTCTTTTCATAAGGGATGATTATAAATTTTTAAATGTTTTTCTTATTAGAGAAATTTATTATTTTTTGTACTCTAAGATATCTCCCGGCTGACAATCCAGAGCTTTACAAATTGCTTCAAGGGTGGATAGTCGGATGGCTTTGGCTTTTCCATTTTTGAGGATGGAAATGTTAGCCATTGTTATTCCAACTTTTTGGGAAAGTTCAGTGACGCTCATTTTCTTTTTTGCCAGCATCACGTCAATATTTATTATAATTGCCATATGTTTTTAGTTAAATCATTAAATCGTTTTCGGATTTTATTTCCGTGGCATTTTGTAAAAGTTTTTGAAGCACCGCCGCAAATGTCGCTATTACTATGGAAGAAAAAATAATAACAAAACCCAATGCCACAACTCCAGGAGCATCATCTCTATCTCCCACGTAAAATATATAGGGCATCCCTATTGTAAATAAGGCGCTAATTGTGACTGCGCAGTATTTTATATTCTTTAAGGCTTTGACTGATAATTCTGAAAAGGCTTTATTTTTGTCGATATAATTTAATAGTTTTATAGCTTGATAGAGGGCAAAGAAAAATGGAATTGCAGTAACATAGAGACCCAGAAAAATGTAACCGTAATCAAAATCTCCCCTTAGCTCTGATTTGATGAGAAGGGGCAGGGCAAAAACACATATAGCCAAAACCGCTGCTCCAATTAAAGTAATGACTCCCTTTAAAAACAATGTTGATCCTTGTTTCATAAAAGTAATATTAATTATTTATATTTGTATAGTATTTCATTCTTTATCGTTTGTCAATATGTTTTTATCGTTTTTAAATTTCCCAACTTTCTCTGGAAGAGGAACGGGTTAAAATATTTTTTTATCTATAAATTTATTTTTTATTATGTGTTATAATATAATCAAACAAATATCTTCTTGGGTTCATTTATTTATAAATAATTATTTATCATAAACATATGAAACAACAAACCAAGAAAATAATCTTTGCCATTGTATTGGCATTAAGTTTCTTGCCGACAGTCGTTTTTGGTTATGAGATAATTCGGGGAGAAACAGTTGTCATTTCAAGGCAACAACCAGTTGATGGAAATCTTTATGTGGCCGCGCAAAACATCACGATTGATCAAAATATCAATGGTGATGTTTTTTGTGCTGGACAGTCAGTGACGATTAATGGAAACGTCCAAGGTTCAGTTTTTTGTGCGGGTCAGTCAATTGCTGTTAACGGAAATGTTGAGGGAAGTGTCAGGGTAGCTGGAAATACTATTATGATTAATAGAGAAGTCGATGAAAATGTTATGGCTTTTGGGTCGGCGGTTAATTTGGAACAAGATGCTAGAGTCGGTTGGGATTTACTTATTGGGGCGGGAAGTGCTGTCATTAGAGGTGATATAAATAGAAGCGTTTATGGGGGTGGTGGAAATATTTTTATTGATGGGTTAGTGGGAGATGATGTTAAACTTGGATTGTCTGAGAAAATAGAAAATCAGAATCGACTAAGAATTGGAGAAAATGCTCGCATCGGTGGCAACGTTGAGTATCGATCAAGAAGCCAAGCCGAGGTCGCTCAGGGCGCCGAGATTAGTGGTGAAGTCAAGAAAAATGAAGTGAAAGATGCGAGGGAAAATAAAAAGAATAAATTTCTTGCATATATCATTGGAATAATTTATTCAATATTAGCGTCCTTGATAGTGGCATTTATTTTAATCGCTTTGTTTGGAGATGCGATAATATCTATTACAAATAGAATGCGTGAAAGAATTGGCGTTTCAATCGGTTGGGGACTATTATTGATGATTATTACGCCGGTTTTAATAACTTTGCTTTTTATAACTTTAATAGGTATTCCGTTAGCATTGATCCTTCTTGCTCTATGGTTTATAGCTATTTATTTTTCAGAAATTTTGGTGGGAATTTCAGTCGGACGATATATTCTCAAGAAGGATGGTAAGATAAATAAAAAATCTCTTTACCTTTGTGCTTTGGTTGGAATATTCGTCAGTTGGATTGTCTTTTCTATTCCGTTTATCGGATGGCTTCTTTGGTTTGTAGCGATTTGGTGGGGATTGGGGGGAGTGTGGCTGACGTTAAAAAAAAGTTAGTGTTTTTAAAGTATTAGAGAATATACTTATCTTATAATTTTTTGTTATTATAATTTCTTACTAACTTTTTGACAGCAAAAAGTTACAAAAACTGCCACACGTACTCCTAAAATAAATAAATCTAACTCTCGTTCCGCTAAAACTTCAGACTCCGCATCCGCTTCGTAACAAAGTTTCTTAACGCTCCCTCTCGAGTCGATTTATTTTATTTTAGTCGTAAAGTGTGGTAACTGTATCTAATGTGTATTTGTGTATTTATTTAAAGCCTATTTTAACTAAAGAATCCAGAATCCAACAGCATCGTTGGTGTTTTTTATTCAAAGAGGGGTAAAATAGTTTTGTGATTTAATTTTAAAAACCTCATCGACGTGCGCCGTCGATGAGGTTTGTTTTATCTTGCGTTGAAGATTTTGTAATTGTTAGAAAATTTACGTTAATTATTTATTTTTTTTCGTAGAGATACTGGCTTATGTCGATTTCATCCAATAAAACTAAATTGTTTGCACTTTTTCGCAATTCAGTGGAAACGGTTTTTTCTGATGAGATAACTTTTATCGGCATATTTAGTTTTTTCGCTTTTTGAATCAGATACGAAAAATCAGAATCTCCAGAGATGAGAATTATTTCGTCACAGGTGCCTTTTGACATGTGCCAGCAGGCATCGAAAGTAATTTCTACATCAAAATTGGCTTTGCATTTTATTTCTCCGTCTGGGAGTTTAATAAGTTTTTGCTCCTTGGTTACGATTTGAAAACCGATTTTTCCAAAAAAGTCGAAAAAAATTTGATGCTTGCTTGAGTTTTGTTTTTTTCCGATGTAAACTTTTTTTTCGATGACATAGTGTCCGAGGGTAAGTAACTGAATAAGTTTTTTGTAATCAGTTTTAAGTTTCGGAGAGATACCACGACTTTCTTTTATTATGCTGAGAGCACAATCAAGATTGGCAAGTTCAATTAGTAAAATGGCTCTATTTGGCATTTTAAATATCCTCGATAAATTTTCTTGTGTTTAGTTGTTAAGTAGCTTTTGGTTTATGCACCGATGCATTTACCTCCTTTTTCATCAGTGGATGAGATTATGTGCAATTTTGTGCGATAAAAATGTTATTTTAAACAATCATAAAACCAGAAGTATTATAGCACTATAGGGGAATAAGTAAAGGAGAATTTTGTTAGCATATTAGCACTTTTGATACAGTACTTGACAATAATGTTATGTTTATATAACATAAAGTTATAATAATCTAACAATTAATAAATAAAAAAATGTTTGCAAAAGCACAATGGTTTCAAAAAAGAAAATATGGCGGTTGGGGGCTTACTCCAAGAACTTGGCAGGGG
>DNVQ01000039.1 GCA_003507475.1 Candidatus Moraniibacteriota bacterium
AGAGATACTTTAAATTTATTTTTTATGTTGCTCTTGTTATTTTCAGCTTTTGCTACGATTTTTCAGGTGGAAAAATATCATCTAAGAAAAATGATCATAATGTTAATAGTGATGGCACTGTTGGTTAATTTTAGTTACCCAGTATCACTATTTATCATTGATTTTTCTAATTCTATAATGTATTTTCTTATAGATAGCAGTAGCACTAAAAGCGCAAGTGCGACTTTTGGAGATTTTTCTGATCTGGGTAACGCATTAAGCGAGGCCAGTGACATAGGAAATAAAACAGCAAGCTTGCTTTTAAGTATAGTGCTAACTTTTATTGTTTTTATAACGCTTATGGGATTTGCGGCGAATTTGCTTATAAGATTGTTGGCTTTTGTCATCTTGGTCATACTCTCTCCGGTAGGATTTGCATTTTCTTTTTTCCCTGGGACTAAGAGTATGGCGGATGATTGGTGGAGTGCTTTATTTAAATATTCTTTTATGGGTCCGGTAATGATGTTTTTCTTTTACTTGGCAATATTAATATTTGAGAGAGCAGGAGATGCAGCCGCTAGTGAGGGTGAGTGGGTGGTAAGTTTTATTAAATTTTTTGTTCCAACAGTTTTTCTTTGGATGGGGTTAATTGTTTCTCAAAAATTTGGTGGAACAGCTTCGGGCGCCGCTATGAAATTTGCTAGCAATACCGGAAACAAAATTAAATCTTACGGACAAAAAGCAGCCTGGGGAACGGCTGGGATAGCAGGTAAGGGTGTTGATACTATGACGGGACACAGAATTTCTGGTGGCATTGGCGGTCTTAAGGCCAAATGGGATAGTTGGGGTGATAATTATAAATCAAAATCTAATACAAGAAAAACCGAGGCAGCAGCACGCTTAGGAGTTGATGGGGCAAATGAAAAACTAGTAAGAGAAAAAATGAAGTCAATGAAAGATGAGGGAGTTTCGAATGCTGATCTCACTAGGATGGAAACGGGAACTAATGCCGAGAGAATGGCGGTGGCTTTATTTAGGGCTGAAAATAATAGATTTGATGCTGACCCAGCGACGGCTCTTTCTCAATACACAAATGCTAGAAATGCGGTTAGAGGCCATGCTGTTTATGAAAATCAATTCTTATCAAATGCTAGAAAGCAGAATATGGATCTAGTAATAAATGAAAATATAACTCATAGTGGGGCCACGACACCTGCCGCTATACAAGATATTATTAGAGGTGAGTTCCAGAGATTAAATCCAGATCAATGGAAAGATCAAAATATTCAAAGAATGCTTCATGGCACGACGCCCAACCGGGGTGATATTGTAGCAGGAGGCGCTCATGTTATAGGTGGATATTCTACNNATTCAAGAGGGGAGATGTACTATTCCTCAAGCTGTTTTTGTGACCATTAATCCAGACGATGAAACATTTGAGCAGGTAGTAGAGAGGCAAGAGAAATTTTTGAAATTACCTGAAGATATTAAAGACAAATTGGTGGCGCCACAAACGGCCGAAAAAATAAAATCTATTGGGAAATATTACGGTTTAGAGTTATTACAAATGGCGCCGATTGCTAGAGCTATTCGCAGCTACTATTTTGGAGAATTAAAACTGGAAAATTTTACAGAAGTGATCAGAAAAGAATCGAAAATTCCCGAAGAAGAAGCTAATGGAATTTATGAATATATACTAAATGGGATTATAAACAAAGATATTAAGATTGAAAACATTGTTGTTAAAAAAGAAAAAATGACCATTGTGCAGGCCTTGGAAAAATACCCAGCCCTAAGAAGAAAGTCTTTAACCTCTCTTCCTGTAGAGATAAATAGAATAAATGTGAATCCGACAATTGAAAATTGGATTAGTGATTATTTTGCAACGGTGGGAGCGGGAAATAGAGACGTCATGAAGAGAAGTAGTTATCTTTATCATAGTAAAAATGCCAAAGGATTGAATATGGTTGACCGACAAAAATTATCTTTAGTATTAAAATCTTTGGATGAAGGATTTTTGTTGGATATAGATGTGGATAGAGGTGAAATTATCTTTGATTTAACACAATCTGAAACTAGAAATAATTTTGTATCGGAAACAAATAGTAAAAGAAACAATATAATTGATTATAAAAAAACTGCCCCACAAAAGAGCGAGGTTGAGGTTATTGAAAAAACAGAAAAAGCTCCAATGGTGAGCAAGAGATTTTTAGATGGTTTTTCAGGCACGGAAAAGAAAGAGGTTAGAAAATCAGAAGTGAATGAAATCGGAGAGAATAAGTCAGAAGAAAAAATTGAAAAAGCAAGCGAGCTTAATTTGCCTAATAAGAGCGATGAGGTAAATAAAAAAAGTAGTAGATTCAATTTTTTGATTGGAGGTAAAAAAAGAGATGATTTTGATAAAAAAAGTTTAGAAAAAAACGATAATTCCAAGGGAACCATAACATTTTTTGAAGAGCCCGTTTTTGAAAAAAATGAAAATTTGAAAAAAGAAAATGATGCAAAAGATGCATTTACCCCTGATATTAAAATTCAAGACAAAAAAGATGAAAATAGTAAAATGGTTATAAAGCATGTTAGCGGTAACAATTGGGATTTGGGAAGCGCTCATTTTTTAGAAAAAGACAGCGCTGTTAAAAAAAGCACAAGTAGATTTAACATTTTTAAAAAAGATACTGATAAAGATTTAGCTGTAACTCCACCCACCAGCAAACGTGAAGAAAATATAAAATTTACTTTTCCTCAACAATTGCCCGTGGAAAAGGAAAATGACAAGACTGATAGTGCGGTAAAAACCAAAACAGAAGAACTGGGGGATTTTTTTGGGAAAATAAGACCAATTGAGTAAAAATTTTTTATTATTTAGTTAACGCATTAGCGAGTTAACGAGTTTTAAAAATAAAAATAAATACCTATTTGAAAATCAATCTTCAAACAATTCGTTAATGCGTTAACTCGTTAACTGGGTAATGGATTTAATATTATGCATTATAATGTTCCACAATTTATAGATATTGAAGACAAAATAGTTGGTCCTTTAACCGCCAAGCAGCTATTGTGGTTATTTGGTTTGGCAGCCATTTTGTTTCTCGGATGGGTTTCGATAGAAAATAAGGTGTATTTTTTTATTGCCGCAATTCCTGTGAGTGTTTTATTTTTAGCTCTAGCTTTTTATCGACCATATGGCTCTCCGCTTAGTAAATTCATAGGTTCCATGTTTTTCTTTTTTGTCAGACCCAAAATTTATGTTTGGAAAAGAAATGAAAGGTCAGGGGATGAAAAAAGAATTTATAAAAAAGAAGTGAAAAAAAGGATAGATAGCAAGCGGGTTCTAAAACAAGCTGAAATCTATGATATATCAAAAATACTTGATAGCGAGCCGGAAATCTTAAAAGACATAAATAAAAAATACTAAACAATATGGAATTGATGCATTCAAAAAATCAAACACAAAATAATTCAGGTGCAAGTACTCAAAAATATGTTAATGTAGAGGAAATAAAAAACGACTTAATAGTTTTAAAAAATAAATCATTAAGAGCAGTTTTTTTGGTTTCTTCTATAAATTTCGAGCTAAAATCATCTGACGAACAAGAGGCCATAATCGCCGGTTATCAGAATTTTATCAATTCTTTGGATTTTCCTATTCAAATTATGATTAGTTCTAAAAAACTTGATATAAATCCCTATTTGCAAATATTAGAAGAAAAAAGAAAAACTCAAACAAATGAATTACTAAGATTGCAAATTTCTGAATATTCTAACTTTATCAAGGAATTGACAGAGATATCTCAGATAATGACGAAAAGATTTTATTTAGTGGTTCCTTTTTATCCAGTGGAGAATTTAGAAAATGGTTTTTTGGATAGAGTAATGAATTTTTTTAATCCCAAGCAACAAGTCGAAGAATCTGTGGAAATTTTTGAGACTTATAAAAATCAATTATGGCAAAGAGTTGACCAAATTTCGTCAGGATTAACCTCCTTGGGAATTAAAGCTACGGTTTTGAATACGGAAGAATTAGTAGAATTGCTGTATTCTTCCTATAATCCATCAATTTATTCTAGTTCCACGATAAAGGATGTGGAGTTGATGGATTTTGAGTAAAAATTATTCATTATTGCATAGTTAACGAATTAACGAGTTAACGAATTGATAAGATTTTTATCTAATAAATTTCCTAAAAATAACTCATTAACTCATTAACTCGTTAACTAAATAATTAAATATAAGGTATGTTTTTAAATAAAAGAAATCAACAAAATCAAGAAGATCCAATTTTAAAAAAAGAGGATGAATATAGAAAAGGAGTAGCGGTTGTCAAAGACCTAATATCTCCATCAGCGCTTAGAGTTTCTCCTAATTATATTGAAATTGGAGAAACTTTTGCCAAAACGATTTTTATTATGGCGTTCCCGAGATTTTTGAGCGTAAATTGGTTTTCCTCCATAATAAATATCGATCATCCCATAAATATTTCTATTTTTGTTCACCCGATAGATAGCAATAAAGTTTTAAAGGGATTATTGAAGACCACTACGCAGATTCAATCCAGAATAAATATAGAATCTCAGGATGGAAAAGTTAGAAATCCGATGCTGGAATCAGCTTTGGAAAATACGGAAGAATTGAGAACGAGGCTTCAAGAAGGAACAGAAAGATTTTTTAGAGTGGGAATCTATATAACAATATTCGGAGAAAATACAAAAGATTTAAACAGAGTTTCTAGCAGTATCGAGGCAATATTGGAGGCGCAAATGGTTTATGCTAAGCCAGCTAGTTTTAGAATGGAAGACGGCTTGGCCTCAACGGTTCCCCTAGGAGAGGATCGATTGGATGTGGCTAACAATTTAAATACTTCTCCTCTTTCTACTATTTTCCCATTTGCTTCAGCTGAATTATCTTCAAATTCTGGAGTTTTATATGGAATTAATCGTCACAATAATAGTCTTATTTTATTTGATAGATTTGAAATGGAAAATGCCAACATGGTTGTTTTTGCAAAATCTGGAGCTGGAAAAAGTTATTCAATTAAACTTGAAATAATACGTTCAATGATGCTAGGAATAAGCGTTATAATCATTGATCCGGAAAACGAATATAAGCATTTGGCAGAAACAGTAGGGGGGAGTTTTATTAAAATATCTCTTAATTCTAAATATCACCTCAATCCTTTTGATTTGCCCAAAGCCATGGAAGATGAAGATTCAGCCGATGTTTTGAGAAATTCTATCGCCAACTTGGTTGGTCTTTTGAGACTTGTTTTAGGAAATATTACGCCAGAAGAAAATTCTATTTTAGATAATGCTATTCGGGAAACCTATGCCATTAGGGATATTACAGAAGAAACAAATTTTTCCTTGTTGGAGCCAGATAGTTTTCCTACCATGTCTGATTTGTATGAAGTTTTAAGAAATATGGATGGGGCCAGATCTTTGGCGCTGAAACTAGAGAGATATACGGAGGGTATTTTCTCAGGATTTTTAAATCAGCATACCAACATAAAAGTAGATAAACAGTTAATCGTGTTTAATATTCGCGATTTAGAAGAAGAATTGAGACCGATTGCCATGTATGTAGTTTTACAATTTATCTGGAATGAAATGCGTTCTCAGATGAAAAAAAGAATGGTAGTGGTGGATGAAGCTTGGATAATGATGCAAAACGAAGATGCCGCCTCATTTCTTTTTGGTATCGCAAAAAGATGTAGAAAATATTATACAGGACTTACCACTATTACCCAGGATGTTAATGATTTTATGATGTCGCGTTATGGAAAGCCGATTGTAACCAATGCCTCCTCTCAGCTTCTTTTGAAGCAATCAACGGCGGCTATCGATATCGTTCAGGAAACTTTTTTCTTAACCGATCAGGAAAAATTCTTATTGTTAGAGAGTAATGTGGGGGAGGGTATATTTTTTGCTGGCAATAAACATGCGGCGATAAGAGTAGTGGCATCATATAGTGAGGATCAAATTATTACCTCTGATCCTAGACAAATTTTGGAAATAGAAGAAGCCAAGCGGGAATTGGAGGAGTAACAACAATGTTCAATGCTCAATATCCAATATTCAATAAATTTTCAATATTTCAATTTTCAGGTATGTCATTTTTGCAATGATGGGTTGAAGAGGGAATGTAATTTTTTGATGTATTGATGTATAATGAGAAAGGTGGTTTATATTATTAAAAATATAAAATTATGCCAGAAACGGAAATGAATAATAAAATAAGACTGAATCAGGCCAGGAGAGATGCTTTTGAAAAAAGATTGGATAGAGCTGATGGAATTAAGCCGAACATGAGTAGTGATGAAAAATTGAGCCGAAGAAATAATTTGTATGGAAAAGATATTGTCGAGAAAGAATCGAAAAGAAATAGCGGCAAGTTTGCAAAAACCACGTCTGCAATGGGGGTGGCTAAAAAAGCCAAGGATTTAATTACGGCTCCAACTGAAATTCAAGCGATGGACATAGCTATTTATGGAGTAGCTTTTAGCTTAGCGTTATTTAAGGATCTTTTGGATCTTGCCTTTATCGGATCATTGCCCGCAATCGGAACAATAATAACTATTTGTATCTCCATGGCGATTGGATTTGTGTTGCTTTTTGACGGCATATCGAATTCTCAAAGAAAAGTAGCACGGAGATTGACGAAAAAATTTTTAGTTTTGATTGCTGGAACTATGGCAGAAGGAATATTGTTTGGACTAAATTTTTTCCCAATAGAGACACTAACGGTATTTATTATTTTCTGGATGTCACTAGCAGATAGAAAAAGAAGTGCTAGACTGGCTGGCGGAAATGAATATGATGCGGTTTATAATTAATTTTATGGTAAGTATGTTGAACTAATTTAATTTATTCTCCCAGGTACTAAAGATCTCTAATAATATTAATATTTTCAAAAAATACAGATATAAATATTTAACTTAACGCTTTAAGCCCAAGACATGATAGATATTAAATACAAAGAAGAAAAAAAACTTTTAGATATCGAAACTATTGTAACACTAGCAATTGTATTGATTTGTATGTTGCTTTTTTCTTTTTTTCCGATAGAAAGAAATTATTTTCAAGAAATAGCTATCAGTTTAACTTTTCTTTTTTTTGTGCCCTTTCTTTATATAAAAGTAATACTCAAAAAAAGACTGGTTGACTTTGGTTTTCAAATAGTGAAATGGAAAGAGGGTTTCTTGATAATGCCAGTTTGTTTTTTAATAATGGCATTTTTATTTTATGTAGTTTTTAAATACACAGATTTCAAAGAACAGTATTTTTTGGGCAATTATGAGATGACGAGCAGCTTCCTGTATTTGTTTGTTTACGAATTTATAGCTGTTAATTTGATAGTGTTTTTATACGAAGTTTTTTTCAGAGGCTTTATAATGTTTTATTTTAAAGATAAACTTGATATTTATGCTGTTTTTGTGCAATTTGTTATTTTTTTAATCTTTCTTTATATGCTGGGAGAATTTTCTTTGGATTATATTTTTTATATGGTTACCGCTTTTCTGGCTGGCTTAATTGCCTTTAGAAGTAAATCTTTGTTATATTCTTATTTATTTAGTATAATAGTGTTAATTGTGAGTGATATTATTTATTTAAAATTAACTAAATAAATAATCTAAAATTTATCAAAAATGAAAAAAAATATTAAAAAATTATTTGTTTTTTGTGTAGTTTGTTTTGAAACTGTTTTGATGATTAGTCAGCCTGTTATGGCTGCTAAGCTTCCTCAGCCCAAGGATCCTCTTAATGCCAACAAGGCGGCTCAATCACTTGAAAATCGTTATCATGTAAATAAAGATTCCGTTAAAGATATGGGAGAAACTTTTAACGTTTCAGAGCAAAAAGCTCCGGTTCCAGAAGTAGATATATTTTTTAATCCATCCAATCCGAAGTTTGGCGAGAAAGTTACGGTTACAGCCATCCCCAAATATTTTCAAGAAGGAGTAGAAAATATGTATTTCACTTGGTACATAAAACATGAGGGTTGTGATTTGGGCATCAAAAGGGAAGATGCTAATTGGAAAGAGTCGTGTGATGTAGATAAAAATGGTGAAATTTCAACTAATGATTGGAAGATAGAGGCCATGCGACCTGCGGCAAATGGAGGTTTTGTAAAGGCGAAAGCAAATTATTCTTCTGATACGGACAATGACGGATATAGCGCGCATAGAGGAGGCCGGGTTAATGTTCAAAAAAAGGATTATTGTTACTTGCATGATTTTGAGTCAGGAGAAAATTATGAAATTGCTATTACAGACGAGGAAGGAAAAGATGATGATAGTGGTTGTGATGGGGAAGTAGTTTGTACTACCGATGAGACTTTAAGTTGCGGTTACGATTATACCACTACTGAAGGGACATCTTCATCTAGCGGTACGTCAACTACCTCAGGAGAATCTTCATCTAGCGGTACGTCAACTACCTCAGGAGAATCTTCATCTTCATCCTCATCTTCAAGTTACGAAGAAACATCTACGGGATCAACATCTTCAACTTATGAAGAGAAAACTGAAGGAACAACTGAAAAGTATTATAATATTTTGAGTAATTCTGGGTATGAGGCGACTTGCGATTTGGAAACAAAAAAAATGACTTGCCCCGAAGATGCTACTCCTCGTTGTATAAGCAATGAAGACTTGGACTTGTTGGATCCTAGTTGTGATCAGTTTATAATGTGTCCAGATCCTCCTGTGGAAGGGACTGATTGCTATAAAATTAGGCACGAAATAGGCACAGCTGAATTTTCTTGCGAATCAGAGGCTATTCCTGAAGATCAGATTGAGTTAAAATGTGAGCATCAGTTTCCAAAAATTTCAGGAATGGCGGTGGGAGACGGTAGCTTTGGAGCGGAGGAGGAAAATTTTTGGGGAACTGATCCTAACGATCCAAGCACTATAGATAACGAAAATAACGATGAGGCGAATGTGGCTGGTTTAGGTATAGATAAAATAACTTGGACTTTTGTTCCCGGAGATAAAGTGGGTGTTATAGTTGAGGGTCAATCATATATACCTACAAAGCACGACGATTCTTCTGTGGCTATAAGCTTTGCTCTGATTAATAATATTTTTGAGAAAGAAGGGAGCGAGCTTTGCAAATTGGAAAAAGGGATTTATGAAAAAGAGATAAAGGGTTACAAAGTAAAGATACCATTTGCCTATGTAAACATAAACGATTGTTTGGAATTTAATTTGACAAAACCAACCTCAGGTGATCAGGCGGATAACATGGGAATTACAATGGATTATTATCCAAAAAATCCAAATGTTGGAGCCATGGGAGTTGATGGAGCCGGACAATCAAAAGGGGGAGATGAATTAGTTGTGACGACAAATACCAGTGATCCAAATGTTGATATCAATCAAATTTATTACAAATGGTCTATTTATGGGTTTTCTGGAAATAGAGAGGATCTTGATTTAGACCAATCATCTTGGACTTTGTTGTCTAATAACGAACTTTTTAGAAAAACTAATAATATAAAATTATTGGAAGGATTGGGCATGGATCAATTTAAAATGCAATTGAATACCACAGAGGTGGAAATAGATGGCGAAAAAATAAAGTTTGATTTTTTAAGATTTTTTGTAGAAAGTGAAGAATTTTTTGATACAGGGACAGGCACAACAGGAACAACTAGAAGCGGTAGAGGAGATGTTATGGTTGAGCCCAATCAAAGTGGCACTGGGGGGATAAATATTAGTGTAGGAGAGGGTACGCCTATTTGTGCGACAAGTGGAAATTGCGAGGTGCTTGAAAATCAAGTTATTACAGCTACTCTTGGTGTAAATACCGAGACGAGTGGTGTTAATAATTATCTTTGGACGTTGGATGGCAAGGCCATAAATACTATAGAAGAAGGTGATACTAAGCAAGGAAATAGTGTGACATTCCTTTTAGAAGGAAGACCTGGAGATAGTCATGTTCTAAGTATTGTAGCAAATGATACTACTAGTCCAGGAGTTGAGTTAGAAAATAAGAATAAGGGGGAAAAGTTGACGATAGAAAGAACTTTTGTAGTTACTAAGCCGATGGTGGGCATAGGGCCTAATAATAAAATCAACAGAGGATCAGATGATGTGACAACCTGCAATGATCTCAATGGGAATGAAGATGAGACTGCTATATTGGGCACATATAGCGAGGTGACTGATCCAGCCGACGAAGATGTTGAACCCGATACGGTATTAGATTGTAAAGAAAGAGTATCTAGCGGAAATGGCACAGTTACTATTACGCCAACTTATTATCCTGCATGGATTGGGGAAGGAGAGAATCTTAAAAATGTCAAATATTCAGTTAATGGAAAGGTTATTGTTGGCACTGAGTCTGGCGGGGCGTGCAATAAAACTTCTTGCAGTATAGATTTAAGCTCTTACCCAGTAGGTTCCATGGTTAATATTTCTTTTGAAGCTGAATATTGGCAATCAAACACAGAAAGATTTTCCTTAAAAGAAGAGTGGGGAATAGGAGAAGAGAGTAGCGGTGGCAAAAAAATATCCGATACTATCATAGTTAAAATAAATGAATCAAGTAATCCAACAATAACAAAAAAAGCCTCAAAAATTATAGCCGGATTGGCTTATAATATTCCAGAACAAATGATTTTCATGTTTAGATTGATGTTGACCGTGGTGACTATTATTTTTGCGGCAGGATTAGTGATGTCATTGGGAAAGAAAGATTGTAATAATAATTTTTAAATAAATTAAAAATGAAGAAGGTTTTTATAGTTTCAATGGTGCTGCTTTTTCTGGCGGGTAATTTTTATTTTGCCTACAATTTTCTATTGAAAGAAAAAGACCAAGCTGAAATTGCAAGCAAAGAAGAAAAAGATAATAAAAAAAATAATCTCAATTTGGAAAAACTATCGCGATTGGTTGAAAAAAATGTAAAAGGCTTATCGTTAAGTGAAGACGGCGGAAAAATTCAATATTATAACGCTAACGATAAGAGTTTTTGGCTGTCATCTTTTGATGGGGAATCTATCAAAAAAAAGTTATCTAACGATGATTTCGGTGATGTGGACAAAATAATTTGGAATAAAGGCAAGCAAGAGGCTTTATTAAAAATAAAGGATTCATTTTATTTTTATCGTTTTGGAGAGAAAGAAAAATTGGTTAAAAATTCAAGATCTCTGAATTGGATAAATTTTGATCAGAAAATAGTTTATACCTATAATGACCAAGCGAGCGGCAAAAAAACATTAAATATTGCTAACCCCGATGGAAGTAACTGGAAAGAGATAGCGATGGTTGAAAGTGACGAGATTGTTATTAGCCCGATACCTCGATCAGCCAAATCTTCTTTTTGGTCATATCCAAGTGCTTTTGTAAAATCCAACCTAACAATAATTCCTTTTGTTGAAGGAGAATTGGAGAAGAGGGGTGAATTAAAATTTGGTGCAGATTACCTATGGTCAAACGAAGGGGATAAATTTTTAAGAAGCAGTGTTTCTCAAGAGGGTGGTAATAATTTAGTGTTAGAAGCCTGTGAATTAAAAAGTGACAAGTGTTTGAATTTAAATCTTCCTACATTGGCTTCAAAATGTGTTTGGACAAATAATGATAAAAGTGTATATTGCGCTATGCCGACAAATATAAAAAGAGACTCTGTCATGCCCAATGATTATTTAAGTAATAAAATTTATACCAAAGATTCGTTTTGGAAGCTAAATGTAGAGAGCGCCAAAAAAGAAAAGGCTATAGATGAAAAATATTTAAAAGAAGAGCTGGATGTTACAAATTTAATTTTATCACCCAATGAAGATTTTCTATTTTTTATAAACAGAAAAAATGGAGGATTATTTAGAATTATCCTCTGAAATAGTTTTTTGAGTAACCGATAGACTTGTAAAAATAATAGACCAAAAGATTAACGCTAAATCATTTTTCCAATAAGGAGTATCTATTAATCCATGAACAAGGGTACTAAATATTATAGTTATTAAAATTAAAAGAATATTTTTTTGATAAAAATCCTTAGACGAAATAAGGGTTTTTATTGTTTTTGTGAGCCAAATAAGGATTAAGTATAAAAAACCGATAAATCCCAAGAGACCTGTTTGCAACCAAAAAGCTAAAAAAAGATTATGCGGTTGAGGCACTGCCCATTCTGGATAGGGCGGAAAATATTTTTGATAGTTTAAATATTCCTCTTGAAAGTTTCCAGGACCAATGCCCCACAACCAATTGTCGGAGATAATTTTTTGCGAAACTTGCCAAATAACTAATCTTGATTTCAGTGAAGAACTTTCTGTGTAATGGGAAAGATTTTTAAATTTGTCAGAATTGTATTCTAAAGAAAAGAGTAATAAGAGTATTATGATTAAAGCAAGAAGATATTTTTTTTGGGTGAAAAATAAAATTACAAAAATAGAGGCAAATACACTAAGCCAGGTGGCATAAGAGTGGGTAAAAAATAGGATAATGGCAATTAATGTTAGAGAAATTAGTATATAAGAACCTCGCTCTTTATTTGCAATAAACTTCCAGCATCCAATCAGAAATCCTGGAGCAATTATCATGGCTAAAAAATTAGGAGAGAGATAAAAAGCTTCTAGGCGACCATCATAAGTCAGCTGATTGAAAGCTAAATAGAAAATACCAACAAGAGATATAAAAAGAGAAGAATAAAATAGGGTGTTTAGTATTTTTTTGAAATCAGAAAGTTTTTTGGTTTCATTAGAAGTAATAAAGCCAAAGAGTATGGGCAGGATGAACCAACTTTTTATGATGCCAAGTTCTTTTAACCAGTTTTCATTTAAAAAGCTAGCGACAAATAAACCTAATAATATAAGAAATATAGAGGGTAAAATGGGAGAACTTTTTTTAAGAGATAATTTTATTTTTTCTAATAGTTGTAAATTATTCTCATAAATCCAGATAGTTATTGTTAGCAAAATTAAGATATCCAGCAGATTGAGTGGAATTTTAAAAACAGAAAATCTAACCATATAGGCTGGGGTAAAAAATAAAGTAAGGTAGATTAGGTTTTTGGTGGAGATAAACTTTGGCATTATGTTTAAATGTTTTATATTAATGAGAATAGCTCATGGGTCTCTTTGCGAGGCGGTACTCCGCCGTGGCAATCTAGTTTGTAATTTATTTTTGCGAATAATTCGGGTATCTTAAATTTATATGGTTTTAATCTTTTATAGTTAAGATATCTTTATAATATTGAGATTGTCATAATTGATTTGGTTACAAAGCTTATTCACAATGACAAAATATCGCAATTAATTCTTTTTTGAAACTTTGTTTGGAATAATCCCATAAATCGTCGCATGATTGAGGCTGAGAACTAGAATGATAAGTGGCAGGATATGCACTGAAAATATTGCGGTTTCAAAAAGGGAATGAATGGAAAATGCGATTAGTGCTGAAGCAAGTCCTAGCTGAATAAAGTTATTATCTTTAATAAAATTCCGAGTAAAACTAATGATAGCAAATAAAAATAAAACTAGCCAGATAAAAGCATTTAGAACGCCGGTTTCGGCGGCGATATCCAAAAAAGTGTTGTGAGAATAAATAGGCTCGCGGTAATTAGCCGATGGCCTGATGGCAAGCGAATAATTACCCAAGCCCACCCCTAAAATCGGATTAGCTGAAATTACCTCAAGGGATTGGTGCCAAGTTTGAAGTCGGCCGACATTGGAGCCCTCGGAAAGATTAAAGCTAGAAAATAAACGATTTGAAACAGGGTTAGGAATGGCAAGAATTAAACCAAGCGTCATCAAAATGAAAATTAATGAAATTATTCTTTTGGTATTGTAGAAAAAATATTTTAGTTTGGATTTAAAAGTAAAAAAACCAAAAAATAATAACCCGGCAATTAATCCCAAATAACCTCCGCGAGAAAAAGTTAAAAAGCTGGCGAGAAATATTGTGAGTGCAAATAAGAGATAATAATTTTTTGGGTTATTTATTTCTTTTTGGGAAAAGTAAATGCCCAGAGATATTAATCCCGTAATATTGAGATAAAAAGCCAGCATGTGCGGGTCGGGAAAAAAAGCGGTGGCGCGAAGTAGAGTGTGACCCCCCACATTTACCAGCCAGCTGGGATTGGTTAAAACCGCTTCGGAAAATGAATTTCCCAAAAAAGGAACAATGATAATAGCCCAAGCAGAGTATAATTTATTTAAAGGAATGGCGAACTGCAATAAAAACTGAATTATTCCGAGAAGTGCCGTAAAAACACCCCCCAGAGCTACAAATTTAAGCAAGGAGAGTTTTTTAGCAAAATTAGATGAGAAGATAGCGTGGACAATAAAAAATAGAGGAAAAATCGAAAATAGAAAGATTAGCTTGCGAACTCCCCATGCGAAATTATTAGCAAAAAATAACGAAAAACAAGTTAAAAATAAAAAAGAAATTAATAAGAAAAAAGTTAAGTTAGCAGGAATGATAAGTTTTTTATTCTTGAGCGCATCAATTAGCCAGGAAAGAAAAAGCAAGGGAATAATAATTCTTACAGATGCTAAGTCAACGCTCTCGGTGGGATTGAGGGCGATTTGAAAAGGAAGATAGAGGAAGAGAATTTTTGTAAGGATTTCAAGCATAGATATTAGTTAAGCAGTTGAATAGTTGAGTTGTGGTATTGATGAAATATGAATTTAGGAATTTATGAATTTAAGATTCAATAGTCAATAATTTAATAATCAATTAATTTATTGACTATTGGATATTGAATGAATATTGTCTGTACTTGGTGTCATGGAGTTGTGGGCGGGGGAGTGTTGAGTAATTGGTTATTGCTGCCTTTTACTTATTTTAAAAATATAACTATAATTGTAATTAGTAAATAGCTTAATATTAAGCATATGCCGGAATTACCCGAGGTTGAGACAATTATTAGAGATTTGAATAAAAAAATAGTGGGCTACCAGATAGTCGATTTTTGGAGTGAATGGGAAAAGGGAATCAAGGGAATTAGCTTAAAAAAATTTCAAACTAGTATTGTGGGAAGAAAGATTTTGAGAGTGCGAAGGATTGGCAAAAATATTTTTATTGATTTAAGTGGAGGAAAAACTTTGTATGTGCATTTGAGGATGACGGGACATTTACTTTTGAAGTATCAAAAGAATTTCCAATTTCCAATTTCCAATTTCCAAACAAATTCAAAATCAAAAATTCACCCTCACCCCAATCCTCTCCCGAGTACAGGAGAAGGGGAAGGAGAGCGGGATTATTTTGAGGATCGGGTGAATCAATATGTTAGACATAGTTGGTTTTTAAGGAGGGGCAGGGAGAAGATTAAAATGGATTTTTCGGATATGCGAAAGTTCGGTAAAATTGTTTTGGTAGATACTGATAAAATAAGTGAGTTGCCGGAGATTAAAAAATTGGGAATTGACGCGATGGATAAGAAATTTACTTTGGAAAAATTTAAAGAAATTTTAAGCAAAAGAAGGAATAGCAGCATTGGAATTGTATTGATGGATCAATATCTGATTGCGGGAATTGGCAATATTTACAGAAGCGAAATTCTTTTTGAGGCTGGAGTTGACCCGTTAAGGAAGGTGGCATCCCTTAAGGACTTAGAAATAGAATTAATTTTTCTAAAAATTAAAGAAATTCTCAAAAAAGCCATCAAGATGCGAGGTACCTCAGACAGTGATTACCGTGACACCACAGGAAAACCAGGCAGATTTCAAAAGGCCCTAAAGGTTTATCGCAGAACAGGAGAAAAGTGTTTTTCTCGCCTCCTCCTCCCAAAAAGTAAAAAATGTGATAATATAATAGAAAGAATCCAATTAGGACAACGAAGCGTTTTTATATGCCGAAAATGTCAGAAATAAAAATTTAAATCAATTTTTTAAATAATAATTTTTAGGATTCTAAAAATGGTTTTTTAAAAACCGGTTTTAAGTTAATTATAATTTAATAATAAAAAAATGGAGAAAAAACAAAAAATAATGCTGGCGATGGGAGTGTTATTGATCGCTGCTGTGATAGTTTATTTCACAGGTCTAAGAGATGCGATTAGAAAAAGTAAGGTAGCTAGGCAAATAACTGTAGAAAATGGCGCAGAGAAAGTCGAGGAAAATGTAGAGCCTTTAAATGAAGGAAATATTAATCCTATTTCAGGGTTAGCTTGCGAAAACTGGAATCGTCGTCCAGTAGCTGTGATGCAACCTTCTGATTTGCAGGCTCGACCAGCGGCTGGATTTTTGGAAGCTGATATGGTTTTTGAATTACCGGCCTATACATCATCCAATACCAGATTGCTGGGTGTATATAGTTGTTCTGTGCCCAAAGAAATAGGTGCTATTAGAAGCTCTCGCCATGATCATATTGCCTTAGCTGCTGCTGTAGATGCTTTCTTTATTCACTGGGGAGGATCACATTTTGCATTGGATTTGTTGAATAAAAATATTATAGACAGAATTGATTGTATGACAACTAATTATTGTGAAAGATGGGATTGGCAAAACGACGCAAAAATGAGAATGGAAGATTCAGGACACATAAAAGATGAAAAAGCTTTAGCGGCCATGACTGCGGTGGGCGGTAGAACTGAAACTAAATTTGCGGGCTATCCTCATCAAAAAGAAGCAACTCTTGAAAACAGGGGTAAGGGAGGAGAATTGAGAGTGGCCTTTGCTAGTCCATATGATGTAAATTACACTTACGACAGAGAGTCTAATACTTTTTTACGCTCTTGGAACGGAGTAGAAGATGTGGATAGAAACAATAAACAGAGATTGGCACCAAAAAATATTGTGATAATGTTTGCTAAATCAGAACAGATAACCAACACCCAAGATTACGTAGGCAAGGGCTTGAGTAATCCATGGGAAGGAGTTGAAGAGGTAAAAAATACTGGAGCAGAAAGCATTAGCGGAAGATATAACAATGTTCAAATAGGTGACCCGTGGTATGATGAGAGCGGAACTGGAGAAGCTTATTATTATATGAATGGAAAGGAATATCGGGGAACCTGGAAAAAAGATAGCTCAAAGTTAGAAAGTAAAATTTTCTTTTATGATGAAAATGGCAAGGAGATAATGTTTGTGCCGGGACAAATTTGGGTAGAAATTCTTGAGCCAGGACAAGTGTTAAGGTGGACACCGGTAAATTAATATTTTTAATTTTTCTACGATGATTGCATTTATTTATGGCGAAGATAATTTTCGTTCAGCTGAAAAATTGAAAAAACTTAAAGAAGACTTCTTTAAAAAAAACACCTCGAATGCCAGTTCGAGTGTTTTTGATTTTAATGAAGAAGATTATTGGTCAAAATTAAAAACAGCCTTAAAATCCAAGGGCCTATTCGCTCAAAATTCATTGATAGTGGTAAAAAATCTTTTGAGTAGGGAGGGTTTAAATTCAAGAGAGGAGATTATAAAATTTTTAGAAAATAAATTTAAAAACATTGATTATTCTGAGGATGTTATTGTTTTTTGGGAAGGTGGAAAAATTAAAAAAAACGATAAAATATTTAAGTGGTTAATTAAAAATTCTCAGAGCCAAGAGTTCAATAAATTGGAAGGCTTGTTATTAAAAAAATGGGTCCAAGAAAAATTTCTGAATTTTAATATTAAAGTTAGCGAAGAAATTAGCGGTAGCTTAATCAATAATAAAAATGGAGATTTGTCTGCAATTGATAAGGAGATATTGAAAATAGTTAATTTCATTGGAGAAAACGGAAGTGATGAAGATTTGAGCGACCAGGTCGCTAAATTGATTAATTCAAGCGTTGAAGCCAATATTTTCCAAACGGTAGAGCTGATGTCATCTGGGAATAAGAAGCAAGCGCTGGAGATGCTCCACAGGCAATTGGAACAAGGAGATGATCCCTTCTATATTCTTTCCATGTATATTTATCAAATTAGAAATCTTTTAAAAATAGCCGAATTTTATTTTCAGGGGAATTTCAGTCATTTGGATATTTCAAAAATTGTTAAATTGCATCCCTTTGTGGTACAAAAGGGGACTCAACAGTTGCGAAATTTGGATTTTAATAAACTAAGAGAGATTTATAAAAAACTAGAGAAAATAGACGAGGACGCGAAAAGAGGAAAAAGAGATATTGGAATAGGCATGGAGTTATTAATATCCGAGATGTAATATATGTAATGTTTAAATATGTTGATACCAACTATTAAATTAAAAAGTATTTCTGATTTAATAGCGATTTTTTAAATGTCAAAGTCCGAATTTCCNNGATTTAGGATTTTATTTGGCATTGGGAACTTGAAATTTGATATTAATAATCCATAAACTCTTAAAGCTGAATTAAATTATAATAAAAAACGACCCACGCAAGGGTCGTTTTACTTTATTTAGCTATATTCTTTACGGATTTGTTTAATCTGGATTTATATCTGGAACCGGTATTTTTCTTTAAAACTTTCTTTTGAACTGCTTTGTCCAATGCTTTTATGGATTTTTTAAGCCATTCTGAGGCTGTTTTGAAATCTTTATTGGATATAGCTTCGCGGGTTTTTTTCACAGCGCTACGATAAGTTCCCTTAACTTTCTTGTTTTTTACAGTCTTACGAGCAGTAACGCGCATGTACTTTTTGGCGGAATCTTTGATTGGCATAATATATTTTACTATTCGAATTTGAAATTCAAAATCGAATCCTTATTTAAATTTAAAATAGTTACTTAACTATTTGTATCATGAAGTGGATTTTTTGGCAAGAGAGTGATAAAATAAGCATGTTGCTATATTGGTAAGTTAACATTAAAACATTAAAATATTAGAACAATTAAACACTGGAGCATTTGAAGTCAGCAGTCATCCGTAATCAGTCATCAAGATACATTTTTAACCTTGATGACCGATGACTTTTGACTAATGACAACTCTGGTTAGCGATAAATTTCTAATGGGGCAAACTTTATAAACCTTAAAACTTTAAGAGCTTTATAACTATTTATTATATGATTGCAAAATTAACAGGTAAAATTGAATATTCAAAAGACAAGTGGATTATTTTAGATGTCGCAGGTGTGGGCTATAAAGTTTTTTTAACCGATTTCACTTTGGGTAAAATTGCAGGATTAGGGGAGGGATCATTTTTTATTTATACCCATGTAAGAGAAGACGCCTTGGCTTTGTATGGTTTTGTAAGTTCAGAGGAAAAAGAAATGTTTGAACTGCTTATTTCTATCTCGGGAATAGGCCCAAAGGCGGCTATGGGAATATTGTCTATTGCTGATCCTATTTCTATTCAGACTGCAATATTAAATAATGATGCTACGATTTTAACTAAAGTTTCTGGCGTAGGAAAGAAAACTGCTGAAAGGGTTATTTTGGAATTGCAAAACAAAGTGGCAGATATGCCAATGGGTGAGAGAATGGATGCGTTGGCTGACAGCGAAACAATCGAGGCTTTAATTTCTATGGGTTACACGGTTTTTCAAGCTAGAGAAGCGCTTAAATTAATTCCTAAAGAAATTGAAAGCATCGAAGAAAAAATAAAATTTGCCCTTAGGAAGATGGGGAAATAAAAAAGTTATAAAGTTTGTAAAGTTTTAAGGTTTATAAAGTGTGCCCCGCCAGAGATTTATTTTTTAATCAAAGTAGTCATCAGTCGAAAGTCATCAAGCTATCAGTTATCAAAATTTAAAGTTGTATCTCGATGACTATTGACTTAATGACTGATGACATTAGTTTTATATCCACAGTCTCTATATTCATTTGTTTTCACTGTTGGTATGTTAATGTGTTAAAATGTTTTTAATTTTATGGAAAATAATAGGGATAAATTTATTCAAGAAAATTCTGCGTGTGGAGGATTTTTGCAATCTAATCAATGGGCCCAATTTCAGAATGATTTTGGAATAAAAAAGCACAATATTTCTGATAATGATTTCTGGTCCAATGTTTTAGAATACAATCTTCCTTTGGTGGGGAAGTATTTTTATATTCCGCGCGGACCGGTTAGGGATAAAAACATAAAACATGATAAATTGAAAAATTGCATCCATGATTTGATTGAACTGGCTAAAATTAATAAGGCCGGATGGATTAGGCTAGACAGCTTCGATAAAGATATTAAGGGAATTATCCAAGAACTTAAATATAAACTAGTTAAAGCTCCGCATGATATGCAGCCCAGACAGCTTTTTATTATAGATATTGATAAAAGTGAAGATGAAATTTTAGCTCAGATGAAGCCCAAGACAAGATACAATATTAAGGTAGCGGAGAAAAAAAATGTAAAAATAGAGGCATTGAGCAGTTTGGAGAACAATAAAAAAATAGAGAAATTTTTGGATTTGATTGAAAAAACAGGGAGCAGAAAAGGAATAAATTTCCATCCCAAAGAGTATTACAGAAAAATGCTAAAAAATATAAATTCAGATAACTTAAAATTATACTTGGCAATTTATAATAATAAAATCATTGCCGGAGCCATACTAGTTATTTATGGTCAAATTGCCACTTATTTACATGGCGCTTCAGACGATAATGATCGAAATGCGATGGCTCCCTTTTTGTTACAATGGCAAATGATAAAAGATGCTCGAAAAAGTGGGGCTAAAAAATATGATTTTGGAGGAGTGAGTATCGGAGAAGATGATAAGGAGCGAGAAAAAAAATGGTTTGGAGTAACCAGATTTAAGCAAGGTTTTGCAAAAAATAATCTCCCGCTGGAATTTTCCGGTAGTTATGATATAATTGTAAATCCAATTAAATATTGGACATATCGGATGATTCAAAAAATAAAAAATGTTCTTTAATTTTAAAAGGAGCGAGAGTGATGATTAGAAATCGAGAACGAATGCCTTGGCATGATATAGACGTGGAGGCATTCGCAATGGCAAACAATTTGCCAAAGACTTTGCGAGCACTTATTTGCGCGCGCGAGTTTTTTAATCTAGTAAAAAGAAAAGATGGAAGAGATGAATTTGTACATTCTTATCGTGTAGCCCAAATTCTTATTTTCCATCGTATTTTTTCAGATGACATATTGGCTGCTGGATTATTGCATGATGTCCCGGAAAATATTAATTTGGGTTTATTGGATAATATACGGGAGGGGTTTGGAGAGAATATTGAATTGATGGTTTTTATTCTTACCAGGAGAGAAAATGAAGATATTCGATTTTATTTTGCCAGAATTAGTGAGGATTCCGTTACTATTTTGGCAAAGTTAGCTGATCGACTTCATAATCTTCGCAATATGACCAAAAACCTTGGAAAAGATGATTTCTTTACCGAAAGAAGATTATCAGATCAAATAGAGGAAACTTGGGAATATCTCGTTCCTATGGCAGTAAGAGCGGGAGAGATTGATTGTCAACATCGAGAAGTTATTGTTGAAATTCATGAAGAGTTGCTGCGATCATTGGCTGATGCGGAGTGGGCCATGCTCAATTTTAAGTAAGCCTGACTTTAAGCTTTTTAAAGTCAGGTTTAATCTTTTTGGTAGCAAGTTTTTCTGTTATGATTAAATAATCAGTAAATAATATTATTAAATATGCTCAAGATTACAATTTTAGCTGTGGGAAAAATTAAAAATGAAAATTTCAAAAAAGCTTTTGAGGAATATCTTAAAAGACTTTCTCCTTACGCCTCTTTGAAAGTAGACGAGTTGGACCCAGAACCATTTTACGATAATTCAGATAAAGAAAAAATAAAGGAGAAAGAGGGAAAGAAAATAGCTAAATATTTAGAGAAATTCAAGCAAAGTAAAATTTTTATTTTAGATGAGAAAGGAAAAGAATTTAACTCAACCAATTTTTCTGAATTTTTATTTAAAAACGAACTAGATGAAATTGTCTTTGTGATTGCGGGAACATTGGGTTTTAGTGAAGAAATTTTTGGTTATAAAAATGTGATAAAGATAAGTTTATCTCAAATGACTTTCCCGCACGAATTTGCTCGGGTTATTCTGGCAGAACAAATTTATCGCGCAATTGCCATAAATAAAAATAAAAGTTATCATTATTAATAGGTAGTAACCGGTAACTAGTAATTATTAATAAGTAGTTAGCAAATAATTATGAAATATTTAATTAATTGGGTTGTAATGGCTTTGGCAGTTTTTATTAGTGCTAAAATTATTCCAGGAGTAGAAGTAGATAGTTTTTTTGTAGCTTTTATAGCAGCTTTGGTTTTGGGGATTATAAATGTTTTGCTTAAGCCTATTTTATTGATCCTTACTTTGCCTATTAATATTCTCACCTTGGGTCTTTTTACTTTAGTTATAAATGCTTTTTTGGTACTTTTGGCCAGCAAGTGGGTGGATGGGTTCATGGTTAATGGATTTTGGTGGGCGCTTATTTTTAGTTTAGTGATGTCTATCGTTCAGTCAGCCTTGCATCAAGTTGGAAAAAAATAAATTTAATTATCTAGTTTTAAATTATGTCTAAAATTTTATTTCCCGAGCGTGATGTGAACTCCAGAAAAAAAATATTAAAAATTTTAAAAGGCCCTCAAGCGGGATCGGTGGTAAATAATATAAAAGAAAAAAGAGAAGTAGTGGATCAATTTAAGAGATATAGTCCTGGTGGAATAAGCAAGGATGAGGCGCGTAAGATTTTGGGAAAATTTCATTACAACAAAAGAGACTCTCTAAATCCAAAAGAAACAGCGGGACTAGCTAAGGCTTTGGGAATAAGTGGTTCTCACAAATATCAGAGACCAGCAGAATCTGCTAGCGCTAAGATATTGAGAGAAAGACAAGAAAAGAGATTGGCAAATAATTCCAGTAAAACAAATCTTTCCTCAAGCGGATCCAAATCAAAAGGCTTTAGTAAAATGAGCACCTTACATTAATAGTATGAGGAAATTAAGAATTAAGAATGAATAATTAAGAGTGGGAAAATTATTTTTCATTTTAATCTTCGATCTTCTTTATTGCTGATTACAGATGACTGATGACTGATGGCTTATGGTTATTGCTTCAATGCTAAAGTGTTATTCCGCTAGTTGGGGGAGTCAAAATGACAATAGAAACGAAGTTCTATTTGACTTTTGTCCAAAAATGGTGTATAATGGATTTGTAGAGGTAAAAACTCTACGAAAAATAGGGTGAATTCTCAGGGTGAGGATTCATTTTTTGTTTTTAAATCAAGGTCGAATGATTTAATGATGAATCTTCAAAATAAAAAACCCTAGATTTCTCCTTATTAAATAATTTAAAAAAAATAAAAACAAAAATATGGAAAAATTAAAAGCAGCTTTGAACAAGGACTTATTTGAGTCAGATCATAATGAGGAAGGAAGATTTTCTATTCTTCTATCATTAGTTCCTCTTTTGGTGCTGACATTTTTCATGAACTTTGGGATTATATAATATAAATTAATAAAATTATATTATATATTTAAATAGGATAAACAAAAGTCAACCATTATGGTTGATTTTTGTTTGTTTTGTTTATGTGATATAATTATTNNTTAATGATCTTAATATAAAAAAACAATCTGATAGTTTGGGGGTTAGTGTTTACCAAACCCCAGCTTTTATGCTTTTGACGTTGGGTTTTATTATAGTTTTTATTATGACAGCCGTTTTTTTTGTTTCTAGAGAATTTGTATCAATAGAAATTTTAATTATAGCCGAAGCAGTGGTAGTTAGTTTCATTTTGATTATTGGAAACACCATAATAGGCAGTATGGAAAAACTAGCAAGGGTTAACAAGTTTAAGTCGGAATTTATTTCCATTGTTTCTCATCAACTAAAAACACCGCTTACCGGAATAAGCTGGGATATGGAATTTTTAATGTCCAAGCACAGCGATGGGTTAAATAGTAAGCAGATAGAAATTTTAAAAAATATAGAAGCCTTAAATGTTATTATGGCCAAAATGGTCAATGATTTATTGGATGTGGCCAGAATTGATCAGAATAATTTTTTTACTAGAAAAGATGAGATAGATATCGTGTCAGTAGTCAAAAAAGTAATAGAAAAAAATAAGGCTTTAACTTTAAAAAATAAGGTTAATATTGATTTATTGGTGGATGATAATATGCCTAAAATTATAGGGGACGAAAAGAGAACCGAGGTTGTTTTGGACAATTTTATTTCAAATGCGATTAAATATAACAAAGAAAATGGAAAGGTTATTATTAAAATGCAAAAAGATAATAGGAGGGCAATAATTTCAGTAAAAGATACTGGAATAGGTATCCCCGAAAATGAACAAGATAGGGTTTTTGAAAAATTTTATCGAAGCAAGGAGGCAGCTAGTCGCGAAACGGGAGGTACGGGCTTGGGTCTTTATATTGCTAAAAACATCATTGAAAGAAGCGAGGGCAAGGTCTGGTTTCGCTCTGTCGAAAACGAAGGAACTGAATTTCATTTTTCTTTGCCTATAATTTAAGGTAAATATAAGATATAATAGTTTTAATTAAATATTTTTTGTAATTTTATGGAAAATAAAAGAGTATTGATAATAGAAGATGATTTGACACTTAGAAATGTTTTGGCTGAATTTTTGGGATCAGAGGGATTTTTGGTTGGCGTGGCGTCTGATGGAGAGGAAGGGATAAATATGATCAAGAGCTATAATCCAGATATTGTTTTGTTAGATATAATATTGCCCAAAAAAAACGGTTTTGAAGTTTTGAAAGAAGTTAGAGATAATGAGGGCAAATTAAGCGTGCCATTTGTGTTACTTACAAATTTAGGAAGTTTGGATGATATTGAAAAAGCTCTAGAATTAGGCGCTACCACTTATCTGGTTAAGGGCGACTATCAAGTAAGAGAAATAGTAGAAAAAGTGAAAGAAATTTTATCTAAGGAGAAATAATTTTCTCAAATACAAAAATAAAAAATAATGAGAATTGATAATAAACAACTAAAGAGTTTTTTATTAGATAGCCAGCTTTTGGATTCAAAAGAAATCGAGGATGTTTTTAATTTGGCTGAAAAGGAAAAAAGATTGATGGGGGATTTATTATTGGAAAAAAAGCTTGTTTCCAAAGAGGAATTAAGCAAATTGTATGCTTATATTTTAGGAAATCCATTCGTAGATATCAGCAAGGAAACAATAGATCCGGAAATTTTAAAAATTATACCTGAACCGATCGCCAAGAAATATAAAATAATTGCGTTTGATAAATCAGACAGCAATCTGAAGGTGGCAATGTTGAATCCAGATGATTTGCAGACCATAGAGTTTATAAAGAAGAAGACTGGACTTTCAATTACGCCATGTCTTACTACAGACGAGGGAATATCTAATGTGCTAAAGCAATATGAAAAAAGCTTAAAGGCAGAATTTGGGGATATGATAGGAGACGGCGGTGATGACATAACTAAGGGTGCCATAGTGCAAAAGATAGATAAATCTTCAGATAAAAAATTATCCAAAGAAGCGGAGGATTTGCCGGTTATAAAGGTGGTAGATACTTTGATAAAACATGCCATTTTGGAATCGGCTAGTGATATTCATATTGAGCCAGATGAAAAAGAAGTGCGAGTAAGATATCGAATAGATGGTATTTTGCATGATGCCATGACATTGCCTAAAAAAATAATGTCCGGAATAATAGCGCGTATAAAGGTTTTGGCTAATTTGAAATTGGATGAGCATCGCCTTCCTCAAGATGGCAGATTTAAGATAGTTAATGATGAATATAAGATATCTTTTCGAGTAAATATTTTGCCCATCTTTGATGGAGAAAAAGTGGTAATGCGTTTATTGGATGAAGCTGCTAAGGGATTAACCTTAGAAAAAATGGGTCTTCAGGGAGAGGCACTGGAAATTGTTCATCGAGAAGTGACTAAGCCAAACGGAATGATTTTGGTAACTGGTCCTACGGGTAGCGGTAAGACTACAACTCTTTACACTATTATGGATATATTAAATACTCCCGTAGTCAATATAAGTACAGTAGAAGATCCTGTAGAATATAGAATGCCTCGAGTTAATCAAACTCAAATTAACTCTAAGATAGGTTTAACTTTTGCGGCTAGCTTGAGAGCTTTATTGAGACAAGATCCGGATATTATAATGGTGGGGGAAATACGAGATGAGGAGACCATGGAAATTGCCATGCATGCCGCTATGACAGGTCATTTGGTTCTTTCTACTCTACATACCAATAGTGCGGCTGGAACTTTGCCGAGATTACTTGATATGGGGGCGGAGCCATTTTTAGTGGCTTCTACTACTAATGTTGTGATTGCGCAAAGACTAGTTAGAAAGCTCTGTGGGGATTGTAAGGAGGAATATATTTTAGAAAAAAAAGAAATTGAGGTTTTGAAAAAGAATTTTGATAGCGAAAAAATGTTGGAAATATTAAAAAATGCCCCTCAGACGAAAGATCTGGTGGATCCCAAGAAAGGGTGGGATTCGATAAAATTTTATAAACCCAAGGGTTGCAAAAGATGCGGAGATGAGGGCTATAAAGGTAGATTGGGAATTTATGAGGTATTGGAAAATGGTGAAGAAATAGAAAAATTGATAACCCAAGCGTCCTCGGCCGAAACTATCGAAAAAAGAGCAATAGAGTTGGGAATGATAACTATGATAGAAGATGGATTTATAAAGGCGGTCCAGGGCATCACATCAATCGAAGAAATATTAAGAGTAACTAAGGAATAATTTTGGTAAAATAAAAAATGGATAGTGTATTTAGTTTAAAGAGTAAAAAAGAAAAAAATAAGCCCAAAGTGTTTTCCAATGAAAAATTGGAGAGTGTTTTATTTTCCAAGGGAATTAGGCGGGATAAATTTTTTACCAATGATTCCGGACTTTATTTTGATTGTAATGATAAAGAGCTGGCTAATCTGATAGCTTTTAGATTAAAAAACAAGTTATTTGATAGTTTAAATCACAAAGCCATAAAAGATTATTCTAAATTTGGAGGCAACTATAATGATTTTCTTTTTGTAAAATATAGATTGTTTGTTAAAAAGATTCAAGATTATCAGCAAGATATTGTTAATGAGGGGAATTCTTTTTTTGATAACGTGTCTCTTTTGAAAATGTGGAACACTTCTATTTTGGCAGCGATAATAATTGGCATGATATCAATGTCTTTTATTTATCGATATTTAGGATCAGGCGCATCAGCAGGAGAAGATGCCTCTAATAAGGAAGTGGCTGGTTTATATATTGAAAAAGAAGATGAAAATAAATGGACCAAGGAAAAAGAGGAGGCTTATTTAATGGAAATGTCTGATTATTTGCAGGAGGAGGCTGATAAAGATTTTGATAAACGCGCGATGGAATTAGTAAAGGGTTATCCAATAGAGAAAATGATGCCATATATTTTAAAAAAGGATAGGCAAGTAGCTGCTTTTTTCATTGCGATTGCCAAAAAGGAAAGCAATTGGGGAAAAAGAGTGCCGGTTTTGGACGGTCAAGATTGTTATAATTATTTAGGTTATAGGGGCAAAAGAGATAAAATGGGAAGTGGCGGTCACACTTGTTTCGACAGTAGAAAGGATGCGGTAGATACTATAGCTAAAAGATTAGAAGAACTTATAAAAAAATATGACCGCAATACTCCCGCAGAAATGGTGGTTTGGAAGTGTGGGTCGAATTGTAATGTGACCGGCGGACAAGCAGCGGCTAANNAGAAATTAAGAAAAATAAAATTGGCGGGATAGGTATTTTCGCAACTGATTTGATACGAAAAGATGAGATTGTTTGGCAACTTAGTTCAAATGATAAAATATTTTCAAAAAAAGAGGCTTTGAGTTTGCCAGATGAGGAACGTTGTTTGGTTTTTCAGAAAAACAAGAAATATGTTCTTTGTACAGATAATGGTCAGTACATGAACCACAGTTGCAATCCAAATCTCTGGTTTTTGAATGATGTCACTTTGGTTGCAAAATGGGATATTAATGCTGGAGAAGAAATTACTTATGACTATTCCACAACTGAAATCGACCCCGTATATGCTGAAGAATGGGAATGTTCATGTGGCTCTAGCAATTGTCGTGGCGGGATTAGTCCCGTTGATTGTTTAAATAAGGATTTTCAAGAATTACACAAAGGGCATTTGCCAAGCTACACGGTTGAATTTATTAATAAAAACCAATAAGGAGTTTCAAAAAATGAAATTCACCCCAAATCCTCCTGAGCAGAGGGGCTGTCTGTCATTTTTTAGAAACAAAAGGATTGTCTTTTAGATAAAATCTTAAAAGCTTATCTTTCCATTTGCCCGCATAATCAACACCAACTCGTTTGGCTTTTTTTATTTTATTTTTAGGTATGGTTATTCCTATATCGGCGATAAAGAGGGTTGAATCTTTATCTAAGCAAGAAAGACAGTTTAATTTTTTATCAATCCCGAAAGCTTGGCAAAGTTTGCCGGGACCGCTGGTGAGATTTTCAAGCTTAGTTGTTTTTCTATTTATCTCCATGAGGGAAATTCCTTCTACAGGTTCCACGGCGCGGATTAAAACAGCCGAAGGGTAATCTTTATTTTCTGTAACGATATTGAGACAGTTATAAAAACCGTAAATAAGATAAACGTACCAATAGCCGGCATCTCCAAACATTATTTCATTGCGGGGGGTTTTGCCTCTGGACGCATGACTAGCTAAATCTTGGGGGCCGACATAGGCCTCGGTTTCGACAATCATCCCAGAAATAATTTGGTCTTTATTTTTACAAACCAAAACCTTGCCCAATAACTCTTGTGCAACTAGGGCGGTTTTTCGATTAAANNGAATTAAAAAAACACTGCGTAATTCTATCGGTTTTTATAAAATTTAAAAACTCTTAATTTCTCATTGAGAAACTAAGAGTTTTGTGACTTTTTGTGCTGTAAAAAATCTATTTTTTGGCATTCATAAGAATTTCTAGCACTTCAATTGCCCTATCCCAGTCTTTTTCTCCGATGAGATATGTTGGCATCAGGGGGCCATAATCGTAATCGGGATATTTTTTTGATGGGGCACATTTTTCAAAAAAATACCAATCAAATAGCCAAGAATATCTTTTGCCATGGTGATAGTTTTCATTTCCACCCGTGTCCATGTCAGAACAAACAACTGCCGGCACACCTTTTCCTAGGGCATGAATAATAATCACGAGACCTGCAGGCAAATCACCTTCTTCATAATCCACAGCCATTTTAGTCCCAAAGGGGATGAAATGAAGATCTGTCAAAACCTCATCAGCTTTCTCAATAGCAGCTTTGACGATTTCTATACCACCTCCTATTTTCTTGCTGCACGGCATTAATAATGTCTCAGCCCTATACCCAGCTGTTTCAATTGCTTTTTTGGCCTTTTCCATTTCGCCTGGCTTATCTTCAATGCAGAGAATCGTTTTCATGGTTATCTCCTTTGGAATCTAGTTTTTAGGGTGCATGTCGCATAAAAGTTATTTTTTATTACGACAAAGTAGTTTATCATATGAATATAATATTGTCAACTACTTTTAGTTGACATAAAATATTTTTTGACATATAATAAGGTTAAAATAAGCCTTTTTTAGTAGTCGTGTCACTTTATAGTTGACACGGTAAAAAAGTATAAAAATTTAAATTTAATGATTATGCAAGAAAAATTAAAAGCTCTGGGCCTTTCTTATAATGAGCAAAGGGTATATATGAGTCTGGTTAAAATAGGTGAAACTTCGGTTGGAGATATCATTAAAGATGTTAATGCTCATCGTCAGAGTGTATATAATGCCCTGGAAGAATTAGAGGAAAAGGGTTTGGTTATAAAAAACAAAAAAAATGGGACCAACCATTATAAAGTTTCTGATCCGGATGAGTTTTTAAATAACTTAAAAAAGAAAGAATTGATTGCTAGGCAATTGGGTGAAGAAATTTCTAAAGAATTATCAAAAAACAAACATGAACATGAAATAAATGTTTTTGATGGAAGTGAAAAAATCAAACATTTCTTTTTTAACCGAGACAAAAAATTGCCGAAAGGCTCCGAGTTGCGCATTATTAGCAACTATGCCAATAAGTATAAAGAGGTTTTGGGAGATGAATTTTTATCAAAAGAATATAATCAATTGCTGATAAAAAAAAATCTAGATATAAAAATAATTTCTAGTGAATTGTTTCGGGAAGAATTTACAAAATTAAGCGCAGAATTGGGTAATATAAAAAATAGAAGGATTAAGTTTTTATCTAATGATTTAATGAGTCCCATGGCTACTGAGATTTGGGAAGATGGCATTAGTTTTTCTTCTTTTGAAAAAGATTGGTTTGTCATAGAAATAAAAAACGTTTTTTTCGCCAAAGCTTATAAAGCCCATTTCGAATCTTTTTGGAAGATTGCAAAAAAATAGTTGAAATGATCTATCGGCATTTATTTTACTTTAAAATATGAAAAATTTCCGAACAACCACTTTGTTGTTTGGGGTTTTTAAATTTTTGGCTTTAGGATTTATATTGAATCAAGTTAATCTGTTTCAATAGCCAGAGGTACAACCTCAAAAACCCAAGAGGTTGGACCTCTTTAAGATGGGAGTTTAAATATTGAGTGTTTGTTGTTCTAAGTAAAATTACAATTAATCAATTATCCATGGGTTAGGTGGTAAGAGTAGTTATGGAAAATTGGAAAACAAGAATTTACCCTCACCCCAGCCCTCTCCCAGAGGGAGAGGGGGAGTTTGTTTTAATGAGGTCACCCTGTGGATAACTTTATTGACACCAAATTGAGGGGTTGGTATCATGGAATCTGTGTTCCCAAAAGGGAAGAGGGAGGAAAGGGTAATTATTAATAAATTGAGTATGCGTAAAAATCCTTTGGATTTTTGTAAAAAAGTAGTAAATAAATTAAAAAGCAAGTATAAAAATAGAGAAATTAAGCTAGCAACCATAGCGATAATCATTATGGGCTGTTTTTTTTACGGCGATTACATTAAAAATAGCTTATTTTTGGAAGTAAAGGCTGAAGAACTGGATAAATCAAGCGAAATTGCCACAGTAAAGGTGCCTGAAAGTTGGAATTTAAATAATAAGGAAGATGAATTCAACTTTGTTTTGAAAAAAGAGGAGGAAGATATCTTGAAAAATGAATACGCCAAGTTGGAGCTGGAAATTAAAAATATAACAAAAGATCATCCGATTGAAGAAATGGCTCCCTTCATTGCCAAATATGACAATAAAATAGCTGCTTTAATTGTGGGAATTGCTAAGAAAGAAAGTAACTGGGGGAAGCGTTCTCCTTCAAAAAATGGCCAGACATGTTATAATTACTGGGGATACAAAGGACAGGGTTCAAGGGGTTTGGGAATGGGATACGGTTGCTTTGCTAGTCCTGAGGAAGCGGTAAATGCCATAGGGGGAAGAATATCAGAGTTGGTTAATCAAAATATCGATACCCCAGCTGAAATGGTGGTGTGGAAATGTGGCAGGAGCTGTGCCGCGACTGGCGGTCAGGCGGCGGCCAATAAATGGATAGCCGATGTTAATGTTTATTATAAAAGGATAGCTATGCTAGCCTCTTAAATATATGAATGCTATTAATTCAAAAAAATTTAGAGAATTAATGGAAATAGAAAATGAGAACCTGGAGATAATAGATGTAAGAGAAGAAGCTGAATTTAAGGTGGTTAGAATAAAAAATTCTAAACTAATTCCCATGGGTGAGATTATGGACAATTTGGATAAAATTAATTGGGATAAAAAAGTGGTACTGGTGTGTAGAAGTGGCGGTAGGAGTAGCTATGTAGGAGAAATGTTGAAGTCTTTGGGAAAAGAAGCAGTTAATTTGGAAGGTGGAATAAGCGGCTTAGAATCAGACAATTGCGAATGTTTGGAGAGATAACATCATGAATCATTAAAACAAATCAGCATTAAAACATTAAAACAACTTATTTTAAAAAGTCATTAGTCATAAGTTAGATTTGAATCGTCCGAGATTGTTTCCGAGCACCTCTCAACGATAGATGATTAATTGAGTTGTTTATATAATTAAAGTGAAAAATAAAAAAATATTATTAATTCTGACAATAATCCTTATCTCTGCTTTGGTTATATGGGTATTTTTTCGTTTTAAAAGTAATAATCAACCAATAGTTTATGAAAATAAGGTTGAGAAAGAGGTTGAAGCAGTTGTTGAGAAGGCTATTGATTCGGGCGATTCTCAGCGCGAAGAAGTTGGTCATTTGGAAATAGAAAAAGAAGAACTGACAAAGGTTGAGTCAGAAATTAAAAAAGAGCAAGCGGTTAATTTCTCAGCGGAGGATAAAGAAACTGAAGAGAAATCAGAAAATGATATTAAAATAAAAGACAATCTAGTTTCGTGGGGATTTAGCAGTTCTAAAAATAGAAATATTGATACTATTATATTACATTCATCTTACAATGTTTTAGGTGGAGACGAATATGATTTGGATAAGATTATATTGGAGTATAAGCAATATGGGGTGGCTCCTCATTATGTGATTGATAGAGAAGGGGAAATTTTTAGGCTCGTTAAAGATGCTAACATCGCTTATCACGCTGGGGAAAGTAAGGTCCCAGACGGAAGAACGGGCGTGAACAATTTTTCAATCGGGATAGAGGTTGTAAACAGTGAGAAAGACAATTTTACCTCAAAGCAGTACACAGCTATTAATGAGTTAATTGCTTTTTTGAAAGATAAATACAAAATAAAATATGTTTTGGGACATGATCAAATTGCGCCTGGAAGAAAAACCGATCCTTGGAATATTAATTGGGAAAAAGTAAATAAGTAGAATTATGCGTATTTTAATAGAAATAAAAGAACAAGCCATTCAATTGAGTCTAATTCGAAAAGAAAAGCAGATAGATATTTTGGAATTTTCGGGGAATCATAATTTAAGTGAAATTTTGTTAGGCAAAATTGACGAATTAATGGTTAAAAATGAATTAAAGTTTTCCGATATAAAAAAAATGACAGTTAAATCCAATATTCCTGATAATCTTACGACGGTAAGAATAGCTAAAATAGTGGCCAAAACGTTTAATTTTTCAAAAGATGTTAATTAACTGTGGATAACTTGGGGATAAAGTGTTTATTTTGTTTATTGCTATAAATATTGATGTATTTTAAAATTATAGTTGGTGAATGTTTATTTTTTGTGCATGATGAGTAACTCGTATGGATTTTTTCTTTATCAAACAATGATCTAATCCAAATATATTAATTTTAAATTGTTTATTATTTAGTTAACGAGTTAACGGATTAACGAGTTTTGTAAAATTTAAATTATGGATCATAGAATCAGAGCTGCTGCGATTATTGTAAATAATAATAAAGTATTGCTGGTTAAACATGTTCATCCAGAAACTGGCTATACGTGGTATGTTCCGCCAGGGGGAGGAGTCAAGGAAATTGATAGTTCAATATTTGATTGTGCCAAAAGAGAANNTTTGAGGGAGAGATAGATTTAAAAAATATTAAAGGAAGTGGTCCGGATGAGAATTTTATTAAAGAAGCGAAATGGTTTTCAAAAGAAGAATTAGCGGATTTAATTGTTTTTCCGGAAATAATAAAGGATGAGTTTTGGAATGACTGTGCGATTGGTTTCCCTAAGGTTAAATATTTAGGAAGACAAATTTAAGAGAATATAAATATTGAAAAAATGATTGATGAACAAAAAATAATTAAATATTTGTAAGATAAGTACGCTCCGGAAGTTATGTTGCTAGGTGGTTCTCGCGCAAAAAATAAGGAGAGGATTAATAGTGATTGGGATATTTATCTTATTGGTGATTACAAAATCGAAAATGAATCAATTTCTGAACAATTCTTAGAAGAATATTTAGACATTGCTTTGTTTCCAAAATCTTGTTTAAAAGATAATGTGTTAAGAATATTTTATGGACCAGTAAGTGATTTAAAAGTTTTGTTGGATAATGAAGATGGTTTAGGGTCTCAGATAGTTGAAAATACCGAGAAAGCTTATTTAAATAAGCCAAAGTTATTAACCTCAGCGCAAATATTAGAAAAAATTAATTACTTAAATAGAATTTTAAGTAAAATAGAAAATTATAAAGACAATCCCGAAGTTAGTTTTTTTCATCTAGCTCAATTTTATCAAACTGCTATACCTTTTTGGTTTGAGTTTAGGGGGGAATGGTCTGTGCCTGTTCAATATGCAATTCCTATTATAAAATCAGAAGATCTCACTTTTTACAACATGCTCAAATCAATAGTTGAAACAAATGTAATAGAAAAACAGATAATTGAATGTAAAAAAATAATAGCTTATTATATGGATAGGGGGAAGTAACTAGAATGGCTATTTTTAAAGCTTTGATTTTTTGAGGGTTTTGGTGTAATGTTATTTATTAGAATGAATTTTGATTCATTCTTTTTTAAAATTAGATTGTGCTGAATTACGCATCAGGCTCTAAGAGCCCAAATTCAAAAGGGCTCTTAGAGCCTGATGCACCATATATATGAAAAAGAGAAATATAGAATTGTTGGCTCCAGCTGGCAGCCTAAGCAAAATGAAATACGCTTTGCATTATGGGGCGGACGC
>DNVQ01000010.1 GCA_003507475.1 Candidatus Moraniibacteriota bacterium
GTGTCCATATAACGGAATATTTTTTGATAATATTCTGTGCTCTGTGTGGGCCACATTTTTTCATTATCTTCATATTTTTTGAAATCATCAGGGCTCCAGTTGTAGGTGGCGAGAATTTTCTTTTGGGCCTCGGTTATTTTGTCCGAAGTGTATTCTGCTTTTCCAATATCAAAATTATAAAATAAGTCCATTAAGTATATTTTTCCAAAAGCTTCGCCATAAGCTCCATTTGTTTTAATAAGATTGGATATTTTTTCAATATCTTTTTCTGTAATTTGATCTTCTGAGGGCAAATTTGAATTTACAACACCTAATCTTTCTAATTTATTTAGGTAGCGTATAACTTCCAATATGGCACGGGGCATTACTTGCATCAAACCGACAGCTCCTTTTCCTGATTCAGCATCTATTTCAAAAGCAGATTCTTGAATTTTTAGAGCAGTTAAGAATTTTTTGGAAAATAATTTTTGGGGAAATCTTTTTCTGTCTTGGGATAATTTTTCTGCGTTTGATAGAACTCCCTCAACTATATTTATAACTCTTTCCATGGATGCGTCAGTGACAATTTTGTCAGGTGATTTAAGTGAGATGCTTGGGTTTTCAATTTTGCTTGGAGGTTCATTTTTTATTTCTATNNGAGTGGGAGCTGTCGGGTAGGGTTTTTGTATTAATTTCTTTTTCGGGCGCATGACTGTCTATATCAGAAGAAAGTAGGGTGAGAGCTAAACCGATGAGTATCTTATTTAATTGACCTCTCTTTTCCGGAGAAAGAATTTTGCTTTCTTTATAAAAAGAAGACAGATGGCCAATGAGATCTTTTGTAATTTCTCTGGGAGAGCGTTCAGGGCTAAATTCTCTGGCTTTTCTTATATCTTGATAATTATTTTCTATGGGAATAGAAATACCTCCAAAATCAAATTTGTCCATTTTTTTTATTTGTAAAAAAGTTTTATTACCTTTTGTAAGTGTACCAAAATATGAGGTAAATACAAAATTTATATTATTGATTATTTTTTAGTTAACGAATTAACGGATTGACGAGTTAAGCACGAGATTTAAGATGTGTGATTTTGGGGATAAAGAATATTTTTTTATAAATATCAAATCTCTATTTTGGTGACTGATTGCCGATGACTGATGACTTGCCGACTTAGTTCTCTATAGTAATTTCGCGAGTATCCGCCTCCATGTCAATAGGCAGACATTTCGTAGGGTAATTACTCTTGATTTTAATCAAATTTAGCGTAAACTAGTATAGTTAGATAATTAACCTGCCGGCGCGTCGATTGACGATGGCGAAAAATATGGATATAAGTTTTTTGGTAGTAACAATTTTTTATTTGATCATAAATATTGCGTCTTTTTTGGTGATGATGATTGATAAAATTAAATCAAGAAACAAGAGGGAAGAAAGAATTTCTGAGGGAACATTATTCTTTATGGCAGCAGCTTTCGGGAGTATTGGGGTTTATCTGGGTATGTTCGTTTTTCATCACAAAACTCGAAAACTATCTTTTATAATCGGAGTCCCCTTAATTATGTTTCAAAATATAATATTTCTTATGGCCGCATATGATTTTTTGAACTCGTTGAAATAGTTTTTGGGTTCACAAAATTAAATAAAGTGACCTATATATTTAAGTAATAATTTTATTTGCTCTAATGTTTGGGGCGCGCAAATTTGAGTTTTTGGTTATGATAAGTTACTATTAACACAAGCGCATTGATTAAAAAACAGAACAGTTTTAATTATTTAAATTTAATATTTTTATGAATTATAAAAAAACACTTTTTAAAAACGGACTAAGATTAATTACGGCTCCCATGAAAGACACNNAATACTCAGATTATTGCCAACGAACTGGATGCTATCGGGGGAGAGTTCAATGCTTTTACGGGAAAAACAGCTACTGCTTATTACGCCAAAAGCGATGCTAAGCATTTGGATATTACCTTGGACGTGATATCAGATATGTTTCTTAATTCAAAACTTGAAACCAAAGAGATAGAAAAGGAGCGGGGAACTATTTTGCAGGAACTTAATATGTATGAAGATATGCCGATGCGAAGCGTGGATGATGTTTTTGAGAGTTTGCTTTATGGCGATCAAAAACTAGGAAGAGAAATTATCGGAACCAAGGAAACTATTTCAAACGTAGTAAGAAAAGATTTTGTTAATTATATCAAGAAATTTTATGTGGCGACTGACACAGTAATTTGTGTGGCGGGAAAATTTGATGAAAATAAAATAATTAAGAAAATAGAAAAAATATTTTCTCAAATGAATCAAGCCGATAAGCCTGATTTTGAAAAAGTAGTGGAAAAGCAAAAAACCTCTCAGATAAAAATAAAAAATAAGAAAACTGATCAAACTCATTTAATTTTGGGTGCGCGCGCTTATGAAGATGGTCATGAAGACGAGTATGTCTTGTCATTGTTATCAATAATTTTGGGTGGAAATATGAGCAGCCGGATTTTTATTAATGTGAGAGAAAGACAGGGTCTGGCTTATTATGTTCATACCGGATCAGAGTCTTATCAGGAAGCGGGATATCTTGCAACTTCGGCTGGCGTTGAGCATAAGAATTTAAATAAGGCTGTAGAAACAATTTTGAAGGAATATAAGAAAATATCCAGCAAAAAAGTCACCCCTCAAGAATTGCAAAAAGCCAAGGATTTCATTAAAGGAAAGTCGGTAATGGGATTAGAATCTTCCGACTCAGTGGCTTCATTTTTGATTGGCCAGGAAGTAAGAAAAGATAAGATTTTAACACCCGAGGAGATATTTAAAAAAATTGATAAGGTAACGGCAGAAGATATTTTGAGAGTGGCTAAAGATATTTTTAAAAACGAAAAATTAAATCTGGCCTTAATCGGACCGCACAAAAAATCCAAAGAATTAGAAGAAATTTTAAAATTTTAATCGAATCCATAGTCTGGATAAATCTAACATTATGGAAAAAAAATTAATCGGAACTTCAACAGAGATAATCTTAAAAGTAGTCGCAATTGTTTTGGGACTGGGTTTGCTTTATTTGATTCGAGATATTTTGGCTTTATTTTTTGTAGCGGTAATTATAATGGCAGCTATTGATCCGTTGGTGACGTGGTTTCATGGAAAAGTTAAAATTCCTCGCTCAGCGGGAGTTTTGATTATTTATGTTTTTCTTATTTCTATCTTTGCGGCCATAGTTTCCTTTTTGATTCCAGCTTTGTCTGTGCAGTTTAAGGGATTTATCGGAGATCTTCCGAATTATTTAGAAAAAGCTGACGAATTTTTAAGGAGAATTTCTTTTTCCGGCCAGTCTTATGGATTTAGCCTTGATTTAAATAAGGTTACTGAAAGTTGGAGCAATTCTTCTTTTAATGTATTTTCTACCACAATAGGATTTTTTACCGGCTTAATTTCTTTTATTGCTGTTTTATCTATGGCTTTTTATATGTCCGTCAAAGAAGATGGGATGGAAAACTTTTTAGAATCAGTGACGCCTAAAAAATATAAATTTACAGTGGTTAAAATTGCTAAAAAAATAAAAAATAGAATTGGTCGCTGGATGAGCGGACAACTGGTATTGATGTTTATTATTTTCTTATTAGACTATGCGGTACTTTATTTTTTGGGAGTGCCCTATGCTCTGGTTATCGCATTAATTGGCGGATTTTTGGAAATAGTTCCTTATGTTGGACCGATAGTTTCTACTTTTATAGCGGTTTTGGTAACTCTTTTGGTTTCTCCGATAAAAGCAGTATTTGTTTTTATTTTTTATGTTATTATTCAGCAAGCAGAAAATAATATTATCTTTCCTCAGATCATGAAAAAAGCGGTGGGGCTAAATCCGTTGGCTGTAATTTTGGCGATGTTAATCGGTTTGAAACTGGGCGGGGTGCCGGGCGCTATTTTAGCTGTGCCGGTAGCTACTGCAGTGGGAATTATAGTAAAAGAATCGATGAGAAAAAGTGAGACAGATAATTTTTAGATTTAGATTAAAAAGTAGAGACACGATTCATCGTGTCTTAATAATATATTTTAGACGCGATAAATCGCGTCCCTACATTAAAAATCAGATTGATTAAACTATTTATAAAAATATGAATCAGATAAAAGAGGGAATTTTGTATGTGGTGGCCACGCCTATCGGGAATTTGGGTGATATTACTTTGCGCGCCCTTGAAATATTAAAAAGCGTAGATATGATTCTTTGTGAGGATACACGGGTAACTAGAAAATTATTAGATAGGTATGAGATCAAAGTTCCAGTCATGTCTTATCATCAACATAGTAAAATCGGAAAAATTGATGAAATAGTGTCGAGATTAAAAAATGGCGAAAATATGGCTTTGGTTACGGATGCAGGTACTCCTGGTGTTAGCGACCCTGGAAATATTTTAGTCAAAGAAGTGATAAGCGAAGGAGTTAAAGTTATACCGATTCCCGGAGCTTCAGCAATTGGAGCATTGATTAGCGTGGCGGGAATTGATATGCAAAAATTTGTTTTTTTGGGATTTCCACCGCACAAAAAAGGCCGTCAAACTTTTTTTAAAGAAGCGATGGAATTTAAATATCCGGTGATGTATTACGATTCCCCACATCGACTTTTAAAAAATTTAGAATTGCTAAAGGAATTGGGATTTGAAAAAAATATTATTGTCGGCCGAGAGTTAACAAAAATGTTTGAAGAAGTGGTTCGAGGAAATGCTGACGAAATAATTGAATATTTCAGTCGAAAAGAAAAAATTAAGGGAGAATTGGTGGTGATCTTAAATTAGGAATTTGGTAATTTAAGAATTTGATAAATTGAATAACTTTGTTTGACATAATGCTAAAAAGATATATAATCAAAGCATGAAAAGAATTTATCAATCAAATCCAAACAATAACAATAATAATCGCTTAGGGCGAGCTTGTTTCTAATTGTTTCGGATAAAAATTGATAGATAAAGAAACCAGTCGCCTAAAACAGGCGATTTTTTTGTTGTTAAAATAAAGGGAGGAAAAACAATGGGAAAGATCGCTAAGGTTAGAGGTACTGGCAAATGGGCAGTTCTTTTTGATGGAAATAATAGTCCGATCTCTTGGGGAGAAATAGTGGCTTATGATAAAGATAATGGGATGGTTATCCTTGAGGGTAGGGGGCAATATCCGGAGAGATTAATTCTCGACTGCGATTCTGCACTTACTGCGCAAGAAACATTTGAGGCAATGGTTAAAGTTGAAGAAAGGATGATATGCGAAGGTCTATAAAGGAGAGAGTTGCGATGAATAGAGAAGATAAAAAATGCGTGGTGGTTTTTAATGAAGAGGGTGAGCCTGTGCGTTGGGGCTTTATGAACTCTGAAATAATTAAAAGGTTCATGGAAAATTTTGTGTACGCGGTATATGACACAAAAGAAGTTGCCAAGTATTTTTGCGGAAAGGCTTTCTGGTGCTGAATTTAAAGCAGATAAAGTTAAAAATACCCGAGATGAAGATTCTTCATCTCGGGTAAATTATTTAAATGAAAATAAAAAAGTTGACTTACTTTCCAATAAAAGTTATAATATTTATTATTACTGATAGAGTTGTTGTGAATTAATTGCTGTAGAAAATTTAATTCTAAATAAGGAGGCTAAGATTCGTGATTAAAAATCGACTGGTTGCCCAGAGATCACGAGGAGTCCAATGGCAAAACCCACTTAGACTGGTATTTATATACCTTATGTTTAAGTGGGTTTTTTGTATAAAAAAAGGAAGAGATTGTCTTTAAAAATTGAACCTAAATTAAGGAGGCTGCGATTCGTGATCGAGAAATCGACTGGTTGCCCAGAGATCACGAGGAGTCCAATGGCAAAACCCACTTAGGATAGCTGTAGTTTGTGCTACATGTTGCTTAAGAGGGTTTTTATTTTAGACATAAATTTTGTATTTATAATTCGTACAATATAAATTTATGAGTAAAAATATATCCATTATAATTCCCACGCTTAATGAAGAAGATAATATTGAAACTTTGGTTAAGCGTATCATTGGAACTTTTTTAAGTAATAGCCTAGATGGGGAAATCATTTTTATTGATGATAACTCAACTGATAAAACAAGGCGAATTATCGCAAAACTAAAAAAACAATATCATGGCATTTTTTTAATTAAGCTTTTTTTAAAAAGGGGAAAGCCCGGAAAAGCTTATTCTATTATAGAGGGATTTCAATATGTGGAAAATAAGATCGTAGCCATGATAGATGCTGATTTGCAATATCCCCCCGAGGCAATTGCCGAAATGGCAAGAAAAATAGAGCAGGGGGCTGACATCGTGGTGGCTAATCGAGTCGAAAAAGAAACAAATTTTCTAAGATCTTTTTTAAGCAGATCTTTTAATTTTGTTTTTGCTAAGATATTACATGACTTGAATTGTGATGTGCAATCCGGCTTAAAAGTTTTTAAAAGAAAAATAATTTATGATGTCAAACTTAATCCTTCTCCTTGGACTTTCGATATGGAATTTTTGCTCTCTGCTCGGAATTACGGTTATAAAATAGATTCGGTGAATATAAGATTTGACGAACGAGTGGCAGGGAGATCAAAAATAAATATAATTAAAGCGGTAACTGAAATAGGGTGGAATGCTATAGTACTCAAGACAAGGGGTTGTGCTCCACTGCTAGTTGAGGCAGAGTCTGATCTTCACATGAAAGGGGCGGGAGTGAAACATAGAAAGAAGCATTTTATTACCCATACGACTTTGCATCATAAACATTCTGCGCTGGATACATTTGTTTTGTGGCAAAAAATATTTATTTTTTCATTAGTTTTAATTTTTATTGTTGGATTAATATTTGACCCTTTGCTGACAGGAATTATTTTTTTAGCCACCATTAGTGTCTTGTATTTTGTGGATGCTATATTCAGTTTAGTTTTGGTGCTTAGAAGCTTAATTAATCCTCCAGAAATAATCAGCACCACTGCCGAGCTGCTTGGCATTGATGATAAAACTTTGCCAACCTATTCTATTTTTTGTCCTCTTTATAGAGAAAGCCAGGTATTGCCTCACTTTGTGGGAGCTATAGAAAAAATGGAGTGGCCCAAGGATAAATTGGAAGTACTTCTTTTATTGGAAGAAAATGATCAAGAAACAATAGATGTGGCCAGGAGTATGAATTTGCCTGAATTTGTAAAAATTATTGTGGTCCCGCATTCTTTTCCCAAAACTAAACCCAAGGCTTGCAATTATGGGATTTGTTTTGCTCGGGGAGAATTCATTGTTATCTATGACGCTGAGGATATACCGGATCCTTGGCAACTCAAAAAAGCTTATTTGGGATTTAAAAAATCTAAATCAAGCGTATTGTGTCTGCAGGCTAAGCTTAATTATTTTAATCCTAATCAAAATATTTTGACTCGTCTTTTTACGGCGGAATACTCTCTTTGGTTTGATATTTCCCTGCCTGGTTTGCAAAGCATTAACACCTCCATCCCCTTGGGCGGAACTAGCAATCATTTCAGAACTAAGGATTTAATAGACCTAAAAGGATGGGATCCATTCAATGTTACGGAAGATTGTGATTTAGGAATTAGACTTTTTATGCGAGGATTTAAAACGGCTATTATTGATTCTGTTACTTTAGAGGAAGCAAATAGTAATTTTAAAAATTGGCTAAGGCAAAGATCTCGCTGGATTAAGGGATATATGCAAACTTATTTAGTTCACATGAGAAATCCTCTTAATTTTTTGAGGCAAAATGGCATTCATGCGTTTATTTTTCAGCTTGTAGTAGGCGGAAAAATCGCTTCAATGATTATAAATCCGTTACTTTGGGTTACGACTATTGCTTATTTTACCCTCAATCAATACGTCGGAGATATTATTAACTCTCTTTTTCCTACTTGGATTTTTTATATAGCCGTAGTTTCACTTGTTTTTGGAAACTTTTTGTTTATTTTCTACTATATGATTGGATGCGCCAAGAGAGGGCATACTCAAATTATAAAATATGTGTTCTTCATTCCTTTTTATTGGGTGATGGCAAGCATGGCTGCTGCTATAGCCGCTTATCAATTATTTGTAAAACCTCACTATTGGGAAAAAACTCATCATGGATTGCACTTGATTCCAGCTAAAAATAGAGGAAAAATAAAAAAGATTTTCAATAAATGGGTTTTGGGTAATTATGTTTACAAAGAAATTATAAATATTAAAAGAAAATTGCAATTATTTAAAAATATTAAGAAAATATTTATTTTTTCTTTTGGAAAAATTAAGCTTTTTGCAATTTTGGCAGATGAATTTGCGAGAAAAAATGGAAAAAAAATCAAAGAGTTTAAATTTAAGAAGGAATTATTTTCTTTTGATTATTTGTTGGAAAAATTAAAGTTTGTAAATTTCAACAAAATAAATAACAAAATAGAAAAGAAAATTAATTTAATTAATAATAAGCATGTAAAATTTATTTTTAAAAATTTATTTAGGTTTACTTTTTCCAATAAGGGAGTTATTTTATCGGCTATAATGATCAGCAATTTCATAAATTTTATTTTTAATGCTTTTTTGACCAGGAAGCTATCCTATTCTGATTTGGCGATAGTTATTTTTATTACTACTATCTGGTATGTGGTAACGGTATTTATTGGAGGGGTTTCTGCGACAATTAACCACAAAATATCTTATCTGACAGCTCAAAAAAAATATGGCACAGCGAAAAGTTTTCTAAAAAGAACTCTTTTAAGGGGCTCGTTGGTGGTAGTGTTTTTGGTGGTCATATTAACAATACTAAGTCCGATTTTATCTAAGTTCTTTAAGATAGATAGTTTCTGGATACTGTTATTATTTTCACCAGCAATCTTACTTGGATTTTTGGCGAGTTCTTTTAGNNTGAAGAAGTTAGTAAAGAAAATTATTTTCCGTTTAATTTTTTCTTTTCTTCTATTTTAGCCACCTTATCTTATATTGTTTTTTTAAGCGTGGATGTAATTTTGGTGAAACATTTTTTTAGTGAAGAGATTGCTGGCCAGTATTCAATTATATCTCTAGCTGGAAAAATGGTTTACTTTTTAGCCACTTTGCCACTTATATTTTTAATAACATTTGTTAGCAGAAAAGAAGGCTTGGGAGAAAGTTCAAGAAAAGTTTTTCAGATGACTTTTTTAAGTGTCTTAATTCTGGTGTCGGTGGGTGTATTTATTTTCGGTTTCTGGGGGTTTTTTACCGTTCCATTTTTGTTTGGACAAAAAGCCTTGTCGATAGTCTATCTTTTGCCGATTTACTGCTTGGCGGTGGGAATCTTTGCTCTTTCCAATACGATAGTCACCTATCATTTGGCTAAGAAGCAGTATCTTTTTACTTATGTTTCGGTTGGGGCATCGTTGGTGTTGATTAATTTAATATGGTTTTTTCACAATAATGATATAGGTGAGGTCGCTAGATTATTCTTGATTGTTAGTTGGATAGATTTTGCTGTTTTGGGAATATTTCATCATTTAGAAAATCATCTTTCATCCTTAAGAAGGTCATGGAGAGATTTTTTGGGAATTTTTATAAACGAATTACCTAAAACAAAACCAGAAATCAGAACTGCAAAAAGAATATTAATATTTAACTGGAGAGATATCACGCATTCATTTGCGGGTGGAGCAGAAATTTACATACACCAATTAGCTAAAAATTGGATAAAAGCTGGAAATCATGTGACAATTTTTTGTGGTAACGACGGCAAACAATTAAGGACAGAAACAATAGACGATATAAATATAGTAAGAAGAGGTGGATTTTATATGGTTTATTTTTGGGCTTTTTTATATTATATTTTTCGCTTTAGGGGAAAATATGATTTGGTTATAGATTGCGAAAATGGAATTCCATTTTTTACCCCTCTGTATGTGCGTAAGCCAATTTTTGCTGTTTTGCATCATGTGCACCAAAACATTTTTTTTCATTCTTTGCCAAGACCTCTTGCTTTGATAGCTAGTTTTTTAGAAAAAGATTTGATGCCCTTGGTTTATAGAAAGATTAAATTCATAACAGTTTCTCAATCAAGCAAGATTGAGATGGAGAAATTGGGTATTGGAAAATCAGGGATAGAAATAATTCATAACGGTGTTGATTTGAAGCAATTTATTTTGGGAGACAAGAGCATTTATCCCATGGTTCTTTACCTAGGAAGATTGAGGGCGTATAAATCTGTAGATGTGCTTATTCGCGCTTTCAAAAGAGTGATTGGTAAATATAATGAAGCTATTTTAGTTATCGCAGGGAGGGGGGATGCTGAAAAATATCTAAAAGAATTATCTGATAACCTTGGATTTAAAAAAAATCAAATAATTTTCAAAGGCAAGGTCACTGAAAAAGAAAAAATAAAATTATTGCAAAGTGCCTGGGTTTTAGTGAATCCTTCCTTCATGGAGGGTTGGGGGGTAGTGGTAATCGAAGCTAATGCTTGTGGCACGCCAGTTATTGCCTCTAATGTTAAGGGACTATGTGATTCGGTTAGGAATAATGAATCCGGTTACCTGGTTCCATACGGAGATATTGATTGTTTTGCGGATAAGATAATTTATGTTTTAGAAAACAGTGAATACCGGCATAGATTGAATTTAGAGGCTAGAAAATGGGCAGAAAATTTTAATTGGGAAAATAGCAGTAAAAAGTTTTTATCTTTTATTGATAGCGATTTGGCTAAGGAAAATTTATTAAATAAAGAATAATTTTATGAAGATACAAAATAGTATAGAATGCATAATTCATGAATCTGCTTCGGATAATTTAATTAAAGAATGGAGAGATCTTTGGGTGGAATTAAAATCCAAATGCATATTCAACTCACCAGGGTGGTTTGTGGCTGCAAACAAAGCATTTGCTTATGATCAAATTCGCATAATAACTCTCAGAGACAAGAATAGCGGCGAGTTGCTAGGGGTTTTGCCCTTGGTTAAAGTACGACTATATGGAATTGATTCATATACTTTGCCTGGAATTGATTTTGTTGATCATTATTCTTTGCTGATAAAGCGATCCGATGATTTGATAATTCAACAATTGATTAAAAGTACTTTATCAATGTATTTCGTTTATATCCCAGGGGTTTTAGCGGAAACTGCAAAATTTTTGAATTCTAAAAATAATTCTAGCTCATTTATATTAGATGATAATCCTTACATAAAAATGCGTGATGAGTTTGGCGTTATTTTGGATAGAAGAAAAAAAAGTAGGCACATTAAAAGAGCTAAAAGAGATTTTGGGCTAATCGATCTCATAATTGATAATGATAAAAATACAGCCCTAGAGAATGCGATTATGATTGAAAATGGCAGTTCTAAATCAAAGAAGGGAAAAAATATTTTTGATGACAAAAAGAATCAAGCTTTCTTTAAAGAGCTTATTGCTGAAATAAATGATAATTTATTTATTGCTTCTCTCCTTTTTTCAGATAAGCCAGTTGCCTATAATATCGGATTTGTGTGTAACGGGGTTTATGCTTGTAGCCAGAAAGCTCATATTGAAGAGTACAATAAGTATCGTCCTGGTGAAGTAATGTTTTTGAAGTTTTTGGAAATGATAATTAAAAATCATCCTTCGGAGGTGGATATTGGTAGAGGGGTGGATAGTTTTAAGATGGGATACGCTAACGCTATTAGAAAGCTTTATGGAGTTGTTTTGTCGCCCAGCAGCCTTAAGCGTTTCTATTTTATTTTTGTGCACAGATTAAGAGAAAAAACTTATAAATTGTTAAATAGTCATTCATATTTGTACAGATTTTATAAAAATATAAAAAATACATTATTTTTTTATTAATAAACTTATGGAAACTTTAATTGTAAAAGATATCAGACGTTTGCCTTCTCTTACCATTGCTATTCCGGCTCATAATGAAGAAGGGGTAATTTTAAGAATTCTTGAAAGTATTTCATTGCAGTGTTTCGATGTTTGCAGTCTTGATAAAATTATTATTTATTGCGATGGATGTTCAGATAATACAGTTAATAATGTTAAGGAATTTAGTAAAAATTTATCCAACGTCTATTACTATGAGGGATATGAGCGAATTGGTAAAACTAAAATGCTAAATCGTATTTTTGCAGAAAATGAAAGTGATTTTTTGATGGTTTTGGACGCAGATATTGGTTTGGATGGCGTAGATTTTATCCAGCGTTTCATGGGGAGGGCGGTTAGGGATTCTAAAAATGTCATGTTTGCCGCTCACCAGATACCGCTTAGACCCAAAAGCATGATTGGAAAATTTTTTTATTCCAGCTTTTTGATGTGGGATTATGTTAGGTTATCAATGCCAAATAAAGATCATGTGGAGAATTTTTATGGAGCAGCTACAATTTACAAAAAGGCATTCGCTAGCGAGATATTTATACCAAGGTATATAACTGGCATGCGTACCTATCTGTATCTTTTGGCAAAGAAGAAAGGCGGATTTTCTTATGTTAGAAACGCTTCAATAAAATACTGGACTCCTCATACGGTTTCAGATTTTATAAAATTAACCAGACGAGTGTACGGTTCTGATTTGAGTATATTAGAGGAGATATTTGGCAAAGATGTTCATGATGTTTATTTTGTAGAAAGAAAATATAAAATAAGGGGGATATCAAAATTTGCCAGAAAACATCCTCTTTATTTGGTGCCAGCTTTGGTTATAAGTTTTCTGTTGGTGCATATGACAAGAAGATATCAAAAGAATAATTTTATGGCATCTGGACTGTGGGATAAGGCTAAGTCCACCAAACAATTCACGACCTCATTATTGGAAAAAAATCGTATAATTTTTTCAAATTATGATGATTTAAAAAATCCTTGGTATGCAGGAGGGGGAGCCTTAGCAATTCATGAGGTGGCAAAAAGATTAGTGAATTATTTGGATGTAACAGTAATAACCGGAAAATATCCGAATTGTAAAAATGAATTTATTGACAGAGTTTATTATAAAAGAATCGGTTGTTGTGGAGGTGGACCAAAATGGGGTCAGTTAGCCTATTCTTTTTTGTTAATCTTTTATGTAATAAAAGAAAAATTCGATTTATGGTTTGAGAGTTTTACGCCGCCTTTTACTACAGGATTGGTGCCTATCTTTACCAGTAGACCAGTTGTCGGAATAACTCATATGCTTAGCGGTTTAGACATGTACAGAAAATATAAAATCCCTTTTCATTACTTTGAACGTTTGGGTTTTAAGTTTTATGACAAATTTATTGTTCTTTCTCAGCAGCTAAAAAGGGAAGTAGAGAAATACAACGAAAAAGCTTTCATAGAAATAATTCCCAACGGAGTAAATTGTAGATTAAAAATAATCGACAATAATGAAAAAAAATTTATTATATTTATTGGAAGAATTGAAATAAATCAGAAAGGATTGGATTTGCTCTTGAATGCTTTTTCTAAAATTAAAAAGTTGCGAGGATATAAATTATTAATAGCTGGATTCGGAAATGAAAAGGAGGAAAGTATTTTAAAGAAAAATATAAGAGAAATGTCCTTAACGGAAAGGGTAATATTTATAGGCAAGGTGGAGGGAGAAAAAAAGAGTAAATTTTTCTCAGAAGCTGCTTTTGTGGTAATTCCGTCCAGATTTGAATCTTTTTCTATGGTAGCGCTTGAAGCGTTTTCTTATGGCTTACCTATAGTAGTTTTTGATTTAGAAAATTTGAAATGGATACCCAGTGATTGTGCCATTAAAGTTAAGCCCTTTGATGAAACTGGCTTATCGATGGCAATTGAAAAATTAATTTTAAATCCGAAGTTAAGAATAAAAATGGGAAATAGGGCATGGGAATTATCACGAGGATTCGCATGGGATAATGTAGGTCAAAAATATTTGAATTATATTAAAAATATTTTATAAAATAATATGAATGATTTGATAAGCAAAATAATATTAAATAAGACAAGCCTTTATTTTATCTCTCCGCATTTGGATGACGCTATGCTGTCTTGTGGAGATTTGATTCGCAGGCTAGCTTATGAATCGCAGATAACTGTGGTAAATGTTTTTACGGAGATATCCCCGCCGCCGCTTACTCTTTCTGCTAAGGCCTTTGTAAAGCAATGCGGAAAAAATGATGCAATGGAATTATTTAAAGAGAGGAGGGCGGAAGATTATAGTGCTTATAAATCTATTGGTGTAAATGTTAAAAATTTGGGATTCATTGACGCGCAGTGGAGAAAAAAAGATAAATTAAATTTTATTCAAAAAAAAATATCGCGTATCTTACCTGAAATAATCCATGTTTACCCCGTGTATCGTTGGCACATAGTTAATGGAAAAATATCTATTTGGGATAAAAAAATGATGGAAAATATAAAAATAAGTATATTGGATGTTGTAAATAAAGATGAAAATTATTTGGTTTTTTGTCCCATGGGGGTAGGCGGAAACGTAGATCATCGCATAGTGAGAAATTGTTGTCTTGATATTTTTGATAAAAATATAATTTTGTGGTCAGATTTCCCCTATAACAGCAAAAATAAGCTAGACCTTGAAGATGCTTCAAATTATAGAGAATTTATTTTTAATTTTGATAAATTTAAAAAAGAAGAATTAATAAAGTTGTATAGAAGCCAGTACGAGGCATTAATTAATGATGGCATGGGCAACTTGGCAGATGAGCGGTATTATTTAAAAACTAATAATTGAAATATTTTTTATGGATAATATTTTCTCTATAAAATTTAAAACAAAAACATTGGTCGAAATAATTTTGGGTTATTTTTTGAGTTTTTTAGAAAAAGGACATGGAGAGGATAATCATATTTTTCCGATAGAAATTGAAGGTTATAAATTTATTGATGAATTTAAATCTCAAAGCCCGACCGTTACTTGTTTTAAGATGGGAATATACCAGTCTGATAGTGGAGAAAAAGCAATTGCTAAAATTCATAATAAAAAAATAAAAAATAAAGAATATTATTGGCTTATAAATGAAATACGCAGCTACAGGGGATTTAATTATCTTTATGATAAATATGGAGAGGAAATAAAAGATAAATTTCCGGATATTTGCGTACCAAGAATGATATATTTTAAGGTAGAGAAAAACTTAGTAGTTGTTTTAATTGAATTTTTAGATGGCGATATAATTGATAATTTATCTTTGGTGAAAAAAAGTGAAATAACAGAAAAGATCCTTGAGTATTTTTATTTTTTGGGAAAATATTCAAAGGATAAAAATTTAGTTAAATTTTTTATCAAACGAAGCAATTTATTTTTTCTATTTTCTATAAACATTTATGTATTAAAGGCTATGATTAAAAATTTATCTTTTATATTTTTAATCACCCAAGCTTATTTATATTTTGTTTCAAATTATTTTTGCTTGCCTAGGTTAAATGATGTTCAAATTGTGCACAGGGATTTAAATCCTAAAAATATATTATTTGGCAGTAACAAAAATAAAATATCAATAATAGACCTTGGCTTAACTGCTTATTCCAATAAGTTTTTAGATGCAGTGATCGCTAATAAATATATGTATTATTGTGGAGATACGTCTTTTAATTTTTATAAGTTAAATTTTATGCGCAAATTATCGCTTGAACATAAATTTTTTAAAAATTATAAAATTTTATCAGTTTATTCAACTATTTATGATCTCTCCTTTTGCCCCAAGCAAGATCGCCGGCTGCCTTATAATTACTTAATCCATATATTAAATCTAAAAATATGAAAAATTTGACGCAAAAAATGTTTTTATTTCTTATGAGTATTTTTGTAATTGTTGTTTACGCATTATCTTTACGCGGCTTGCCTGGCAATCCAACGGCAGAAAATCTTAAATCTTCAAATTGGAGGTATGAAGGTCCCCTGGAGTTATCGCCCGAGAGGGGTCGCTATGCGCTTGTTTATTCAATAATTGAGGATAAATCTCTGCAGTTCTCTCCGGATGTAGCTAATATGGCTATTCCTGATTTGGCTTATTCCAAATCAGGCAATTTTGTTTCTTTGTTTGCTCCTGGTGTTTCTTTTGTTGTTTTACCGGGTTATT
>DNVQ01000035.1 GCA_003507475.1 Candidatus Moraniibacteriota bacterium
ATCTTCATATTCATCCTTGGGTGCCCCGCCTTTTTTATTCCACTTCTCTACCTCCTCATTAAATTCATCCACCCTTCTTTCATAATCCCTTACATTCTTCTGGTAAGCTAATAGTTCATTTTGATATTCAAGTTCCAATTTATCATACTCCTTGGAAATACCACCTTTAATTTCCTCCAGCTTATCCAGCTGGGAATCCAGCTTATTTTTTTCAATTGCCTGTTCCTGTCTCTCATCAAAAATAAAATTTATCTTAAACTCCGCTCCTTCTTTGAACTCTAAGACATTTTTATTCAATTCTTTTTCCCAAACACCCTCCGCTTCTTTTACTGATTTCAATATAAATTCATTTGAAACACCAAAGCGAGGATCAATATTTCCCAGAGAATAATACAATGTATCATCGCACACAGTCATCAAATTGGCTGACTTCAGGGCTACCTTGGCACCATTTTTAAGCTCAGTTAAGTTTCCCATTATAAGCACGGCTCCGCAAAAAATGAGGACAATTAACAATAATATTTTTTGATAAGTTTTCATAGTTATAATCACTAGAGCAATAAAACATTAAAGCATAAAAACAATTTAATATATCAATAATACACCCACGCACCAGCCATCGGTCATTAGTCAACAGTCATCTAAATACATCGATATTCACATATTAATATTTTAACATACTAACATGTGTCATGTAACATATATCACAGAACACGAAGCATTAATCATTAAATCAACCCTAAATTCCTAGATTCCCAAGTTCTTAAATTCTCACTTTACAAACTTTAGGAACTTTATTCACCCTATTAAATTTTTTAAACTATTTAACAGGGTAAACTTTAAAAACTTATATAATTTGGAATTTAATTTTTTCCATGCTAAAATTATTTCTGTTAGTTTACAAATAAATTTTAAAAATAAAAAAACTTAATCATTTGAATAATAATTCAAGGTGCTATTTTTAGATCAATGCTCCATTCTTGTCATCCCAGAAAATAGAATTTCTTGGCGAATTTATGAGCCCTAGAAATTCATTTAACACTGTCATTCGCGAATGACGTGTTTTATGTGGGATCTCAAATTATAGAATTATTTCAAATTCAAATGCCTAAGTTAGACACAAAATGAAAGACATCCAAGAAGTTTTTGATGAAATTCAAAAATTAAAAAAAGAAAAAAGAGATATTAGTCGAGAATATAAATACTTGCTTGATAATAATGGTAGTTACCAAGAAATAACCGGGGAAATTAAAAAACTTAGAGATCAAAAAAAGAAAATAGAAGAAGCCAATAAATCTCCTCGCCTTGATGACTTAAAGAGTGAAATTGATGCTTTAAATGAAATGGCTTCTGATATTGCCATCAGTCAATTGATGAATGGTCAAAGCATCCATATCAAAGACGAGTATGAGATAGAATACGAGCCTGTTTATAAAGTTACTTTCAAGAAAATAAAATAAATCCTTACCCCCTCTCCCTCTGGGAGAGGATTGGGGTGAGGGAAAAAGATCACAACAAACCGACGCAAAAAATCCGTTGGTTTTTTTTATTTAAAATAAAAGCATGCATAATAAAAATGTCATCAGTCATCGGTCAAAAGTCATCATAAATATTTTTGGTTTATACCATCAATCTTGTAATCCTGAAAAATAAAATTTCTTAGCGAGGCGACGAGCGATAGAAGTTTATTTATTCAGGATCTCATGATTTAATTACGAGATTCTGAATCAAGTTCAGAATGACAAAATTGGTAAGTCCTTACATTCAACATGAGGCAGAAAGTATGTACGTAAACATTTACTTACATATGTACGTAAATTTATTTCCCCTTTAAATTACTAATCATAAAAATAATATTTTTAATTATTCATTCTTAATTATTAATTTCTTAAATTCTCAACTCGTTAACCAAATAATAAATAATTAACATTTACAGAATTATTTGCTATACTACATTTATATAAAAAGCTTTAAAAATAAAAAAATGATAAATAAAAAAATATCAACCATAGCAGGCAGTTTAATAATCGTTGCTATTGTAGCAGCTCTAGGTTTTTCTTTCCTAGGTTTAAACAAAAAAGAAGAAATGCAAAATCAAAATAATGTTGTTCTGGATAATTCGGATTTGGGAAATAAAAAAGAAGTAAAGCAAGAAAATAAAAACAAAGAAATAGAAGTCAATCAAAATAATCAAACTAAAGAAATAAATGAGAACATAAATTCTCAGACCAATACAAATCAATCAGTCCAAGCACAGCCCATTATTGAAAGTAGAATTGTAGGAGATGGCTGCTATGAAATAAAGGATGGTCATATTGATGAATATAATTTAAGAAAAGATTTTAATCTAGACCCTGCAGATATAACGATAAGATATGAAAATAAGCAATTCGGAGTTTCTTTTGATATTCCCTATAATAAAAAATGGGGAAATAAAGATTGCATAGTTTTGCCTTACGTGCATTGGCAGAGAATTGATGTAGATACAAAATATCTAAATATTAATTTCGGTATATTTAGAGCATGGACTGGAGGTGCGTATCATTTTAATACCAGTAAAAAAAGAAATGCTGAAGATATAATCAAAGAACAAAGTAACAACGGATCTCCTAATCCAAGTCCTAGAACAAAAATGATTGGAAAACATCAAGTTGTGATATATGAAAGTTATGGTATGGGAACAAAGACGATTTACGAAGTTTTGGGAGATAAAAATAATTATGAATTTAAGCAATCTTGGATTAAAGATAGAAAAAGTGATTCGGAATCGGATAGCATGGAAAAAATAATTGAAACACTCGAGATTAAATAATGGATATTTGAGATTACTTCATTATTATAAAACAAAGGGGTGGAGAATTATCTCCGCCCCTCTTTTCATAAATCAAGTTTGATTTATGAATATTGTTCGTTTTATTGGTCGTTCAGATTAATAAACGCGCCTGGTTCATATCGATGAGGAGCAAAGTTACTTCCCATAGAATAGGCTGTACCAACTCCCTTAACTAGATAGGAATCACATGGGTAGTTTGTTGATTCTGGACAAACTCCCTCATTTGCTGGTGTTTTATACCATATTCCTTCAGTATAACCAGCTTCATCTTTGAGTTCAAAATGAAGATGATTTGTTGTCCAGCTTTCTTGATCAACTCCATACGCTCCCGCTACTCCCAACTGATCACCCATTCGAACAACTTGTCCGACTTGGAGATTTTGAATGCTTGCTTTGGAAAGATGTCCGTATAAGGAATAGATTATGGTTGGATTTGTTTCTGTATCGCAAGAAGTAGTTACTATTGATCCAGTAGTATCAAACCCATCCCTGCTTTCATGACGGATAACCACCACTGGTCCCCAGCCATGATCATCATTATCACACCAACCATAGGAATAGTTTTGATCATTCATTACCTCCACAATAATTCCGTTGGCAATTGCATAAACGGGTTCGCCAGCCGCATTACCATCGCCATTGCCGGAGTCCATCACATAATCTTGCCCAAGATGACCGTCTTCTGCACTATGCTCTCCAACTCCAGGACCATGCCATCCATCCCCAATAGGATTGAATTTATTTTGTAATGGATCAGTAACGCCTTGAGCAAGTACAGGAAACACAAAATCATCAGCTTTCAAATAAAACACCGCCACCACATTCTTAGCCTCATCCATCGTAACTTCTATCGAACCATCGACATCCGCCATGGCTAAACCATTAATTTCCCAGTAACTGAATTCATATCCTTCATTTGGATCAGCATCCAAAGTTACTTGGGTGTTTATTGGGAAAGATTTCTCGCAAATATCATACCCATCAATCCCGCAGTAAATATTTTCTCCCACTGGATAATCAGAAACTCCCCCACCCAATTCAGGACTGCAGGTGATTTGAAGATTAACAGTCGAACCTTCCCCCAGATAATGATAATCGGAATCATAATTTCCGATTACTGAAGTGCTTGAGCAAATATTCAAACTGCCTCCCGTCCAACCATAAGCTAAAGGAGGACAGGAACTATCCTTCATACTGGGAGAAACAAATTGCATTGAACAGTCTTCTCCATAACAATCGTAATTATAAAAATAGTTTAAAATTAAATCGTGATATTCCAGATTAAAAAAGACATATGTGTAAGTTGTGAGGAAAGACGGAGGACAATAAGTAGATAGATTTTTTGAATAAACCATGGATTTGTAATCCACTCCGTTAAAAGTGCACGGCAAAGGAGTATCTGGAGAAAGCTGACAAGTATCGTAAGCCAAAACACTTGAAGAAAAACCAAAAAAACTCAAAAACAAAGTTACTAGAAATAATCTTTTCATGGTCAATCTCCTCTTTTGATTTTTGATTTGATTCTGAAAGATGTTTAAATGCTAATATGCTAACATGTTAATATGTTTCTCACCTCCTTTTTAAATTTTTAAAGAACTTGGATTTAGCTTATAGGGGGGGGCAGTGGGTTGTCAAGAAAAATAATTTAAAAAAGTAACGTGAGAATACGGCCGTATTCTCGCGTTACTAAAAAATAATCATCAGAAGCTGATATCACTTACGTAAACATTTACTTACATATGTACGTAAATTTTTTAAATCACAAAATCAATCCAACAACGATGTGCCTAAATCATTTATTTAGATTTCTCCACTTCTAAATTTTTGAGTGCAAAAATTTATTCAGCCCACTCCGCAGTAGCTTTAGCGAGGCGAGTCGAAATGACAAACCAGCTACTAACTCAGGATAATCCAATCTTGTCATCTCGACCTTGTGGAGAGATCTTAACCAACAACAAGCTTAAGCTATTAATCATTAAAATAATATTCTTAATTATTCTTTCTTAATTATTAATTATTTTAAATTCCCAACTCGTTAATCCGTTAACTCGTTAATTAAGTAATAATAAATCTAGTAATTTTAAACCGTCGCAATTTTCTTTGAAGTCTTAGCCACTTTTATGGCTCTTTTTTCTTCTTCAATCAAAGGAAAATCATTGCACTCTCCATTGATGATCGATTTACTAAAGACCCTTACCCCGTCTCGGGTAGCTAAGGTAGAGATTATTAAGCCTGAATTATCCCTATCCAACATGGCGATAGAAAAGCTTTGATTTCCGCCCATATCCTTAAAAGGATTATATCTTACCACCCCCACCTTTTGAATTCCCTTGGCGGCAATATTAAATATTTTCTCATAACCGTCAAATAACTCTTTTATATCCTTTTCATTTTTAAGAATTAATTTATACTGACTGCTTAAAACCTCCTCCAGATCTTTACCGTTTTTTCCTGAAAAAAAGTTTTGTGCTGATTGATTGATTTTTTTTAATTTTAAAAATAATATTATATTCAAAGTAAACGAAATCAAAATCAAAACAAGAATTCCGCTTAATAGATATGGCATTATTAGTTGAAAATTATTACTCATATTGTTTAGCCGTCAGTCACGACTGACGAGTTTTATTCTTCTGTTTCCTCGGTTAAGCTAATTGAATAAAGCTTATCTATCTCACTTGCTTTATCGATAAAGAAAAGATTATCTTCTCTTAAATTATAAGTTGCCTTAATTTTATTTGAATTGATGGAAACTAAATCGCTTATATTCTTTAGGGATCGATTATCGAGCTCCACTATTTTAACTTGATTGCCAGCTGTAAAAATCAAATGTTCATAATCCCTAAACCAACTGACATTCTCTATCGGCTGAGAAAAGCGAACAATATCAATTTTTTGACCCTCCTCTCGACTAGGTTGCGTTTCCCATTTTCTCACAAAATAAACAGATATCTCATTATTATTCCAAAAAGCCAATTTTTTTCCATCATTAGAAAAATGAACCCCCAAAACGCCTGTTGCTAATTCGCTTATCTTAGTTTCAATTTCTCCATGATTATAAAGATATAATTTTTTGTCTTGGGCGATAACCACAATTCTATCTTTATCATAAACTATTAGTTCCAAATCATTGCCCATCTGGGCTCTGATAACCTCCGTAGTAATTTGCTCAGAATCTCCCCTACCGCTGATATTTTTTCGATAAATTATTCCATTTTCTTTTGAGAGATAATAAATATTTGATCCGCTCAAATCATATCCCGCGATTTTATCCGCTACTTCCAAAATATTCTCCGAAGCATCCAAATCAACTCTGAAGAGTTTATCTTCAAAAACATAAAACAAGGTATTTCTATCATCACTGCTCCATCTAAGCTTCCTGATATTTTGTAAATTCAATTTATTATTCAAACTATAACTTTCCTCAGTTCCAATATTTATTATAAAATATTCCTCACCTTCATTTTTTTCCAAAGGAACAATCAAGCGGCCTTCCTTGGGTGACCACTCAATATTTTCTTTTTTATTTTTAGAAAATTTATATTCTGGAAATGAAAAACTATACAAAACTTCTTCTTTTTTTACATCTAACACGTTTACCCGCACTCCTTCATTATTGTTTTCCACTACTGCAATTTTCTTCCCATCCGGAGAAATAAAAAAATTCTCCGTATTATCAATCGGATACTGAATTTTAGTATAATTTTCTCTCGGTAAAAAAATATTCCAAAACTCAGTTGAAACTCCGCTGTGAACATGGACTTCTTTGGACCAAGGCAAATAACCATGTGATCTAACTTCAAGCATATATTTACCAGGCAAAACCGAACCGATATGATAAGAATAATTCAAAAAATTAACTACCCCGGTGGAAACTTGTTTGTTATCAATGAAAACTTCTATTTCTCTAGGAGTTGGTTTGAGCGTAACAGAGCCGGAATAAATAAATATTCCCCGCTCAAAACTAAATCTATACCCCATCGCATAATACACGATGCAAGGAGTGATAGCTAAAAAAATCAAAACCAATATCCAAAAAAATATCTTCTTTATCTTTATGTTTACCATTTTAAAATATATCTGGGCAACTCAACCTCCGCCTTGGTGATTAAGCAACCAAAAACTAACTAAAACTAACTTAAAAACAACCTTTTATGGCACATATTCACTATAGTTTATATAGAGGGTTTTGTCTATGTGTTTCAGGTTTTAGTCAGTAGTTTTTAGCTTGTAGTAAATATTACAAAATTTATTATCAAAAGCAGTTATTTTCTTGATTTGCATTTTGAAATTAGGTCATTTGACATTCATTTGAAATTTTAAATTTGAAATTTGAAATTCATTCGCTCTTCTTGCCTATTTAAATTTTAACCTCTATGATAAAATAAGTTACATTTAAACGGAAAAATTATGCTAATTTTAGGAATTGAAACATCTTGTGATGAAACAGCGATTGCCATTTTGGAAAAAATCGATGGCAAGCTTTCTGTATTATCCAATGTTGTCTCTTCTCAAATTGCCCTCCATGCCAAATGGGGAGGAGTTGTGCCCAATCTAGCCGCCAGAGAACATTTAAAAAATATTATTCCAGTCTTAAAATCAGCCTTAAAAGAAGCTAATAAAAAGATGGAAGATATTGATTTAATTTCCGTAACTCAGGGACCAGGACTCATCCCCGCCCTCTTAATCGGTACCAATTTTGCTAAAACTCTTTCTTACATATATCAAAAACCTCTTTTGGGAATTCATCATATAGAAGGACATATCTACGCCAATTGGATTGGCGTAAATTCCAAATTACAAATTACAAATTACAAACAAATTCAAAAGGAACAAATTTTAAATTTCAAACAGGAAGTCAAACAGAAAGAAGAAATAAAGTTCCCCGTTTTGGCTTTGGTGGTTTCTGGGGGGCACACACAACTAATCTTAATGGAGGACCATTTTAAATATCAAATTATCGGCGAAACTCAAGATGATGCAGTGGGAGAAGCTTTTGATAAAGTGGCTCGTATTTTNNTTAAATTCTAATGAAAAAAAGCTATCTGAAAAAAATATTAAAAAACCAATCTTCCCTCGTCCGATGCTAAATAGCCAAGATTTTAATTTTTCTTTTTCGGGACTGAAAACTTCTGTTTTGTATTATGTAAAAAAATATAGAAAAGAAAATAATTTAGATGACAATACTCCATTACCAGAAGAATTTATGCAAGAAGTAGCCTATGAATTTCAAGAAGCAGCTACTGATATTTTGGTTATCAAAACTATCCAAGCTGCCAAAAAATATGAACCCAAATCTATCTTTTTAGCCGGAGGAGTTTCCGCCAATAATGATCTTCGAGAGAAAATGGATGAGGCTATCAAAAAAAACATTCCCCACGTAACCTACTTACTTCAACCTATCGCCTATTCCACTGATAATGCGGCCATGATTGCCGTTGCTGCCGCTTATCGCTGGGAAAGAATGACTTCTCAAGAAAAAAATGAAACTTCAAAAAACTGGAAAACTCTAAGTGCTAATGCCCAACTAAAAATCTACAATTAGACATATCTCTAAAAATAAAGTATTATGTAATATGGTTATTTTAGCTATTTCATTTAGGGCGATGATCTTTATTTCATAAATTTTAACCTTTATTTTTTCCAATAATTAATATCCCATGGAGGATTACTGTGACAATATTAACTGACATCATCTTCACTTGCGGACAATGCAAAAGACTTTTCAATAGAAATCATAAAGGAGAAAAGATTTATTTAGATCTTAAACCCAAAAACATAACTCACAAAGAAAAGAGCACATTAAGGGGGAACAATTTCTCTAAAAAAAGTATTAACATTTTTTGCTCCTACTGCAAAAAATACTATGGANNAATTTGTAACCAATGCGTTGCAACTGATGCTTTCATGAACTACAAATCAAAAAGTTAGAAGGTTGCCAATCCTTGATTGCCAACCTTCTTAATTTTATTTATTATCTTCATAAAAAATTCTCGATAATTATAAATTTACAATTTCACTCAATTTATAATTCTTAAAAACCTCCCTTGAAAAACATCCCCTCTTCTGCTAAACTAAGCACATAATGTTTACTTATTTTTAAATAATTTATGACTGCCAAAGAACTGCCAAAAATATACGATCCAAAGAAAGTTGAAGATAAAATTTATAAAATCTGGGAAGAATCAGGTTTTTTTAATCCTGATAATTTAGATTTACCAGAAAATTCTCCTTCATACTCAATTGTCCTCCCTCCACCCAATGTTACCGGCACTCTTCACATGGGTCATGCTGCCATGATGGTATATCAAGACATCCTGATTAGATACAAAAGAATGAGCGGATTCAGGACTCTCTGGATTCCCGGTACCGATCATGCTGCTATTGCCACTCAAACAAAAGTTGAAAAAATTCTTAAAGAAAAAGGAGCATCTCGCCACTCATTGGGTCGAGAAAAATTCTTAGCAGAAGTAAATAAATTTGCCCAAGACTCTCACGACACAATAAAAAACCAAACAAAAAAAATGGGCTCCTCTTGCGATTGGTCTCGCGAAGCCTTTACATTGGACGAAATCAGAAACAAAGCAGTTAATTCTGTTTTCAAATTAATGCATGAAGATGAGTTGATTTATCGCGGAGAAAGAGTAATTAATTGGTGTCCTCGTTGCCACAGCACTCTCGCGGATGATGAGGTGGAGCACAAAAATCGAGAAACTCAACTATTCACTTTTCGCTACTGGAAAGATTTCCCTATTCCCATCTCCACTACTCGTCCCGAAACAAAACTAGGCGATACCGCCGTAGCTGTTAATCCCAAAGATGAAAGATACAAAGAATTTATCGGCCAAGAATTTCTGGGAAATTTCTGTGGCATTGATTTAAAAATAAAAATTATTGCTGACCGAAACGTAGAAATGGATTTTGGAACCGGAGCCTTGGGCGTTACCCCTGCTCATTCTATGATAGACTGGAAAATGGCCAAAGATAATGATTTAAATATCATCAAAGTAATCGATGAAGACGGAAAAATAAAAGAAGGATTTGGAGAGTTTGCCGGTCTAACCGCTTTTGAAGCTAGAAAATTGGTAGTAGAAAAAATCAAACAAAATAGTTTGTTAGAAAAAGAAGAAAATATTCAAAATGCTATTTCTGTCTGTTATCGTTGCGGAACCTCCATTGAACCACTCCCTTCTCTTCAATGGTTTATCGATGTTAATAAAAAAACAGAAAAATTAAACAATAAATCCATAAAAGAAACCTGCCTTGAAGCTGTGGAAAAAGGAGTTTTTGATCGTGAGAAAATAAATATTATCCCACAAAGATTTGAAAAAAATTATTTTCAGTGGATGAATAATCTTGAAGATTGGTGCATCTCTAGACAAATCTGGTATGGACATCGGATTCCTGTCTGGTATAAAGGAGAAGAAATTAGCTTAGAAGACAAATCAAATGATGCTTCATGGGAAAGAGATTCAGACACTCTTGATACTTGGTTTTCTTCGGGCATGTGGACTTTTTCAACCTTAGCCCAATCACTAGATGAAATTAAAATTGAAAACGGAAAACTAGTTATTGATTCTAATGATTTTAAAAGTTTTCATCCCACTTCAGTTTTAGAAACAGGATATGATATACTATTCTTCTGGGTTGCTCGCATGATTATAATGACCACCTACGCAATTAACGATATTCCCTTTCAAGATGTATACCTGCACGGACTAGTGCTTGATGAGAACGGAAAGAAGATGAGTAAATCTTTGGGCAATGTCCTTGATCCGTTAGATATGATTGAGAAATTCGGCACCGATGCAGTTAGATTATCTTTATTTATCGGCAGCACCCCGGGTAACGATACTCGCATCAATGAAGAAAAAATTGAAAATTATCGCAATTTCGTTAACAAGCTTTGGAATATCAGCCGTTTTGTTACCTCTAAAATTGGAGATGGCGCTACTGAAGCAAAGATTGAAGAAAAAAATCTTACCTTTGCTGATAAATGGATTATTGATAAAATAAAAAATTTAATTACTGAGGTTACCCTTGATTTAGAAAAATATAATTTTTCCCTCGCGGGAGAAAAACTCCAAGAGTTTACCAAAAATGATTTTGCGGATTGGTATTTGGAAGTCGCCAAATTTGAAACCAATACTGCCGAAAAAAATATAATTCTTGGAAAGATTCTTGAAGATATTTTAAAGCTTTGGCACCCTTTCATTCCATTTATCACCGAAGAAATTTGGAGCAATTTAAGCAAGGAAAAATTATTGCTTATTGAAAACTGGCCTGCCTTGGAAAATTGGAATGAGATTACAGCCAAAGATTATGACTCCAAGGATAACGTTTTTGAAAAAACACAAACTATAATAACCGCCATCCGAAATCTGCGCGCCGAAAATAAAATTGAGCCTACCAAAAAATTAAAAACTATTATTTATGCAGGAGATGATTTTGAAAAAATCAAAAACGAAGAAATATTAATTAAAAATCTGCGAACAGGGGTTAGCGAACTAATTATTGAAAAAAGTGGAGAAAAGCCAGCGGAAGCTCTTTATGCTATCGCTAGCGGAGTTGAAATTTATCTAATTAATGAAATTGATAAAGATGCTGAGCGAAAAAGAATTTCAGCAGAATTAGAAAATTTAAAGAAATATACCGCTAATCTTAATCAAAGACTTTCCAATAAAGAATTTACTAAAAAAGCTCCAGCTCAAATAGTGGCTCAAGAAAAAGAAAGACTAGCCAAAGCTCAGTCAGATATCTTAGAAATGGAAAAATATCTGGAAAAATTGTAGCTACTACCCATTTAACTCTTATTACAAAAAGTGGGGTTGTCTTTGCGAGGAGGGTACTCCTGACGTGGCAATCCAGGAATATGTTTAATCAAGAGTTATATTTTCTAGACTGCCACGCAATTTGAGAGTACTCAAATTACTCGCAGAGACAAACAAGAAATATAAATTCCCATATTCATAAATTCTTAGCTTCCTAAATTCCTAAAATTAAAAAATGTATCTAAAAAACACAATTCAATCTCTTTTTTGGGGAATCATTACCGCTGGAATGTCTTTGATTTTTCAACTAGTTATTATTTCTTTGGCGATTTCCTCCAGATATTCAGCTGAAACTGACAAAATTCTTTTGGGCTCTGTATTATTTTTGGCAATTTATTCACTCTCGGAAGAATCTTTTAAATATTTCATTGTCACCAAAAAAATCATTAACCTATCTTATGGAAAAACCTTTTTACTTAATTCCTGGATAGCCGGAATTGGCTTTTCTCTGGTGGAGAGTTTTATAATTTACCAAAAAAATATATCTGAAAAAATAGATTTTTCTCTAATTGATGTGTTCTCTACTGCCCCTCTTCACATTCTCACTTTCGGAACCTTGGGCTATTTCCTGGCCATTTCCGAAAAACAGGGCCTCAATATCAAAATCTTGCTTTTTAACTTCATAATTCACCTTATTTACAATTATTCCATCATATATCTTGAATCTTACAGTCATCTAATCACCGGCCTGCTAATAACCATTCTTCTTATCATAAACATCTACGGATTCTTGATTGTTAATAAAAAACTTGCCTCAGATTAATAAATATCCTATAATTTAGTTGTATCAATATTTATATAGAACAATATAAATTATTTTATATTTAAATACTTATCAGATAAAAAAATAAAAAAATATGACAAAAGAAAAAAAATCATTTATGGAAAAACTTATAGGATCAAAAAGAATAAACACTGAAGACGGAGACTTATCCGCCCCTATTCGTCCCATGAATATCTCCACTGAGGATGAGATGGACGATATTTCCATTCCCAGCTCTCACCTAGAAAGTAATAGTGATAATTTCGCCAGCAACTGGGGAGCCTCAGAAACTCAAGATGAATCCGGAGATGGACAGCTAACCATAGACGTTTTTCAAACAGAAGAAGATATAGTTATCAAATCCACAATTGCCGGAGTTAATCCTGAGGATTTAGATGTTTCTATTAATAACGACATGATAACCATCAAGGGAGAAAGGAAATTTGAAGAAAACGTAAGCGAAGAAAATTTTTACTACCAGGAGTGTTATTGGGGAAGCTTTTCTCGCTCCGTGGTTTTGCCAGTTGATGTGATCGCTGAAAAAATAGAAGCCTCTTTAAAAAACGGAATTTTAACTATCAAATTACCTAAAGCAGATACCAACAGAACTAAGAAAATTAAAGTTAGAGGATTTTAAATGATTTTAAAAACAAAATTATTTTAACACAAACAAAACTGCTAAATGTATTTTCTAGCAGTTTTGTGTTATAATACTTATCCAGAATAATTCCTATCTTAATTCACAATAAATGAAAAAAAACAGACTAATTCTAAATAAATATTGCATATTTTTAATCTTTTTTTCTTTTTTGGCATTTAAAAATACAGCTTCAGCTTTTTCAAATGATTTTGAAAATTTAACCATAAAAATGCCAGACCAAGAAATTAGTGTTCCTGAGAGCGATTTCGAAAAATGGTTAACAATTAAACCTTCGCTTGTTTATGATTCTTCCTACAATTCGGAAATAGAAAACACTGAATATTGCACTGTTTCAAAAATAATCTGCAGTCTATTGGAAACTGAAAAAATAAAACACTCTTTTAAAAAAATAGAATCAGTAGCTCTAGATAAAAAAAAGGTTACCAATTTCTTGGATGATTTAGCCAGAAAATATAACAAAGAACCGCTTGATTCCACTTTTACTGTAACAGATGGAAAGGTTACCAATTTTTCCCTTAGTCAAAATGGTTATAAATTAGACGTGGAAAAAAGCTTAAGAGAAATAGAAAAATTTTTCTCTCAAAAACAAACCTCCAACAATATAAAAATTTCTTTTGTCACCGTTGAACCTAGTATTAAAGATAATGACGCAGATAAACTAGGAATCACAACTCTAATCGGGGAAGGCAAATCAAATTTTACCGGTTCCACCTTAAGCAGGATTCATAACATAAAGGTAGCCACTAGTCGTTTTGATGGCCTCCTTATTAAGCCAGGCGAAGAATTTTCTTTTGTAAAAAATTTGGGAGAAGTTGACGGTGAGCATGGATACAAACAAGAGCTAGTAATCAAAAAAGGCGTAACCGAACCGGAATTTGGAGGCGGAGTCTGCCAAGTTTCTACTACTGCTTTTAGAGCAGCTATCTATAGCGGCCTAGAAATAACTGCTCGCCGCAATCATGCTTATCCCGTACACTATTATGCTCCCCAGGGAATGGACAGTACTATTTATATTCCCAATCCAGATTTGCGTTTCAAGAACAATACGCCTGGGCATATCTTAATAAAAACTGAACTTGATATTGAGAAAAAAACTTTAATTTTTAAATTCTATGGCACCAGTGACGGAAGAAAAGTTGAAGTAGATGGTCCCCATGTCTTATCACGAGAATCAAATGGGGCCATGAAAACAGTTTTTTATCAAAAAGTTACCGATGCTACGGGAAATATTTTTATCAATGAAGATTTCAAGAGTAGTTACAACTCTCCAGATGATTATCCAAAGCCAGGTGAAATCCTAACTTCCAAGCCCAAAAACTGGTCCGAAAAAGAATGGAAAGAATACAGGAAAGATAATAATCTTTAGCAAAAAATTTTAAAATCCCAATGTCAAATTCCCAATAAATTCTTAAATGAGCTAATATTCGAAAGGTTTATTTAACCCAAATAGAATAACTAAATTAAAAAATTTATTCATTTGGATTTTATTTGGCATTGGAAATTTGCAATTTGAAATTACTTTAGTCCTATCATCGCCATCATCACCTCCACCCTCTCTGGTTTATCTCTACGATAAGAAAAGTATCTTTTCGCATCTTCAAAGGTACATTCTTTAGAAACAGAAATATTTCTGTTTTTTATTTTATAATCCAATAATTGTCTTTTGATTATCCCAAACAGATCAACAAATATTTTATCTTTCTTAAAAATTACAAACTGTGGATATTTTTTAAATTTATCCACAATATCTTCTTTTATTTCAAAGTGGCATTTTTGTATGCCGGGCCCCAAAACAACTTCAATATTGCCAAAATCTCCCCCTAATTGAATTATTTTATCTAAAGTATTTTTAATTATTCCCTTGGTAATTCCTTTCCATCCGGCATGCGCTACTCCTATTATTTTATTCTTCTCATCATAAAAATAAACCGGCACGCAATCCGCCACCGTCACCGCTAAAAATATTTTTTCTTTACTCACCAAAGCATCCACACCTTCAATTAAATTGGGTGAATTTTTGTCCACAATTGCCACTTTACTGTCATGAATCATTCCAGCCATAAAAACATTTTCTTTATCAATTCCGTTTTTAACAAAGAAATTACTTCTATTTTCCACATTTAAATCATCTTCCAATAATTTCATGGATCCATCTTTTCTTTCTGACATCATCGCCAAAATACTCTTTTTATCTTTAAAAAATTTTATCATNNTAAATTCTACCCCACATTCTCATAAAATAAAACCATACATCATTATCCAATAAGTACACGATAGCATATCTTATTGGATAATAGATTTTATTAATTAAATTAATTATATTTTAAAAAAATTTACAAAATTAAAAAGGCCTCTAGATTCTTAACTAAGATTCTAGAGACCTTTGAGCGTGGAGGAAAAATGACTTTTATCGGCGACAAATTTTCGAGTCAGNNGGCGCTACTTCTTCCAGAAAATCACGATTCTGTTGAATCGCTGCGACCTGGCGGTTGATTGCCATCTTCACCAAGGCTTCCCTAATCTCCAAATCGGGAAATTTCTTGATAGTGGCTCCAGCCAGCCTCCTTGCATCCTCCTTCAAAATATTCTTGGCAGCAAGAAGATCAGAAATCTCTTGCTTTTTCATTTCAAGATCTTCCCTTCTCTGCTGTCTTTTAGTGGCTGTTTCATGGGCGAGATCACGTTCTTTCTTCTTGGCCTCAAGTTCAACCTGAATGCCTGCCGGACCATTCATGTACCAGCGCAGATCTCCATCACCCTCAAGTAAGCTTGATACCCTATCATAAACTCCCCTAGAAGCCGTGGAAATATTTTCTTTACTGCCGAAGAAATTATTGATGATGCGTAAGATATTTTGAGCTCTGCCGTCCCAGATGCCTGCGGCCTCCATCAGTTCCTCTGTTGCCAAGTCATTATTTTGGCGATGACGACGCAAAACCCCAATAAGGAATCCGCGGGCCGCTGAAACTTCTTCATGAGTTTTCAGTTGGGCCAAAGAGTTGGACAGTGAGTGATTTCCTTCACTCAGATACTTCTGCCAAGCACTCTCAGTCGGTTGCTGAGGAACATTCAAAACAACAGGAGTGAGAACTTCTTTCGGCTTTTCAATAACTATGCCGAGTTTCTTCCTGGCGGCTGCAAGGATTTCATCTTTTCGGCGCTTATCTTCATCCTCGATTGCTGCCTGAGCTTTCTTCTGCAAAGCCTCGTAAATTTTGGAATCTTCCAAAAAAATATTCAATTCATCCTCTTTGATTCCAACCTCGGAAGCCAATTCTAATGCAAGCTCTTGAAATTTGAGCTCAATCCGAGATTCCCGCGAACCACCAGATGTATTCATTCCAATATGCATGTTCATTTGTCCCTCCATTTCATTTTTTGTCAAAAGGATAACGTTATTTATCCCAAACTATGTTGCATATTTAACAACCTACCATTATAGCATATTTTACATATTCAGTCAACATCTAAATCAATTGCAAATTGAATCTAAATGAGAATCTTGAATAATGTGCTCAAAACCAGAACTTATTGACTAACTGATATTTTATTGCTACTATTGACCATGTTATTGCGCTGTTAGCTCAGTTGGTAGAGCAGTTGCCTCTTAAGCAAACGGTCGAGGGTTCGAATCCCCCACGGCGCACACAAACGAAAAGCATCGTAATTTTAAATTTGAAATTTTAAATTTGAAATTGAATCCATATGCCCCCATAACTCAACGATAGAGTTAAAAGTGTCAGCTTTTAGGACTTCGCTGAGATNNATATATGCCCCCATAGCTCAACGGATAGAGCAACAGCCTTCTAAGCTGAAGATCTAGGTTCGATTCCTGGTGGGGGTACAAAGACAATTTAAAATTCAAAGTGCAAAATTAAAAGTTAATTTGATTTTTGAATTTAAACAAAACTTTTAAAAAGCTTCCAATAAAAAATAAATACGCTTGACTGAGAGAGTTGAAAGTAATTAGCTTTCAAGCCTTCTAAGCTGAAGATCTAGGTTCTCCTCCAGAGGCGGACAGGGATTCCTGGTGGGGTACAAATATAATTTTGAATTTCAACACAAAAAATCCAAGCTTGCATGCTTGGATTTTTTAAATCTATAAACAATCTTTTAATTTTGCATTTTTAATTTTTATTCTTAATTCATAATTCTTCATTCTTAATTTCCTTTACTTTCCTATCACAATTTTCTCATCCCGATAATAACTTCCCTCTCTGGAACTCTTGCGATGGATAGCCATTTTTATAAAAAATTTAACGAATATATTCCCGACGGGGAAATAATTCCATATTTTTCCAATATGAAAAAATATAGACCAAAAAGTAATGGTAAAAATTTTAGGCGGGACATAGGGAGTTAAAAAAGTATCCCAAATTACGGGTTTAATTTTTTGTTTATATCGATTTTTTAAATCTTTTTGACTTTCGGAAATAGTTTGGCCAGCTAACTTTCCACTTTGCATAGCATAATAAATTCCTTCCCCTGTGAGAAGCTTTACCAATCCCATCGCATCCCCGCAGAGCAAAACGCTATCGGTACAATAATTTTTCACCACTTTGAGTGGAAGTGCTCCCCCGAATGTTTTTGCAGCTGTATGTTCTTTTGGAATAAATCCTTTCTTTAAAGACCAAGCAAAGAAATCATCCAAATAATAATTCAAGTCTTTTCTCGGCTTTCTAATAATTCCAATTCCCACCTGATAACCATTCGCTGTCGGAAAAACCCACCCATATCCTATCTCCCACTTATAGCCCGCTACCACATGCACATTGATATCTTTTTTTTCACAAATTATTTCACGCTCCATGCAATAACCAAACTCATGACGTTTATGCAACCGATTTCCTAAAAATCTGGAAACCTTACTATACATTCCATCAGCCCCGATAATATAATCTGCAGTAATTTCCCTTTGCCCGTCAGATAATTTATAGAGATACTTGTTTCCTGATTTTTCTTTATAAATAGTCTGTAATTCAAATTTAAGAAATTTTATATTATCCTTTTTTAAAGCTTCCCGCAAAAGAAGATTATCAAATTCATATCTATCAATTTGATCAAAAAAATGTTTAAAGTCACATCGAGACACAAACATTTTATTCCAATACATTTTTATCGATTTGCAAGAATAAGATTTTAATTCATCTTTTATCCGCTTATAATTTTCAAATTCCAAAGGCCAATCTTTACTACTCATCAATCCTCCCCCGCAAGCCTTATGTCTGGGAAAATCATATTTATCTATAATTAAAACTTTCAAACTATCAATATAAAAAGCTGCCGTGCTTCCCGCCGGACCAGCCCCCACCACAATAACATCATATTTTTCTATATTTTCCATAACTCTAAACAAAAAAAAATTAATTTCTCTTTTTTATAATAAACACATATTTTGCAATTTCTAAAATTAAAAGTTCTGTTAAGCTGACACCCAAAACTATCCCCCATTCTTTCATGCCAATTGGCGATACTTTTAAAATAGATTGGAAAAATGGAATATGGATTCCACCAATCAAAACAACCAGCGCCCACCCAATAGACCAATTCAAATATTTGTTAGAAAAAGTTATCGGATTAAAAACAGAATGTTTAAACGACTTAATTATATAAGCAAAAGTAAGAGAGTCAAACGCCACTAAGGCAAAAATGACCGTTCTAGCTTTATCAATATCGCCAGTTAAATTATAAAATAAATAAAAAACGCTGGCCGCCGACAAACCGGAAACAGCAAAAACAGCAAAAATAAATTTCTTATAAAATTTTCCTATTAAAGGCTCTTTGGGATTAATGGGTTTTTCATCCATTATGCCGTCTGTATTATTCTCGGTTGTAAGAGCAATATTGGGGAAACTATCTTCCACTAAATTTATCCATAAAATCTGAATGGGATAAAGAGGAAAAGGCAGTCCGACAATAACCGCAAAGAAAAATAAGAACAATTCCGAAAAATCATCCGCAATTAAATAAATAACTGTTCTTTTTATATTTTCCCTAGCCACACGGCCTTGCTCAATAGCTTTCACGATTACCGAAAAACTATTATCCAATAAAACAATACTCGAAACTTCCTTGGCGATATCTGTACCTGTTCCCACTGAAATTCCCACATTTGAAGCTTTTATGGCCGGAGCATCATTTACTCCATCTCCTACCATTGCCACTATTTCACCGTTTTCCTGAAGCGCCCTCACAATTCTAATTTTGTGCTCAGGCGATACCCTGGCAAAGATAATTATCTTCTCTATTATCTTAGCCAGTTTCTTATCGCTTAATTTATCCAGCTCCCACCCCTCTAAAATTTCATCTTCATTTACATTCATCCCCAACTCATTAACAATCGCCTTGGCTGTATTCTTATGATCACCCGTAATAACGAAAGTTTTTATGCCTGCTTTTTTGGCAATTTCTAAAGATTTTTTAACATCTTTTCTAATAGGATCTTTAAGCGCCACAAATCCCATAAAATCTAAGTCATCCAAAAAAAAGGTGTAATCTTTTTTCTCATATTCATTTTCCTCTATTTCTTTCCAAGCACAGGCCAATACACGCAGCCCTTGTTTGGTTAATTTTTCCACATCATGCCCTAATTCAAGCCTCTTTTTTTCATCTATTAAACTGCTTTTATTATCCAGATGTATTTGCTTCGATTTCCCCAGCACTACCTCCGGAGAACCCAAGAAACAAATTATGATTTTATTGTTTTCTGTCTTATAAATTCTGGCGGCATATTTATTGGAAGAATTAAAATCTATTTTTTGCAAAAGTTTGAATTTTTTTTCTAGCTTTTCCTTCTCAATTCCAGCTTGCACGCTTGCCATCAGCAAAGCACTATCGGTATGTCTTCCTCTAATAATGATTTTTGCAAATTCATCTTGAGGGTTTTCAATATAAGCATCATTTACCAATGCCACTATTTCCAAAACTCGAAGGTGAGTTTCCAGTCCGGCTGAATTATAGATATTTTTTAAATTTCCCTTCTCGCCTAATAATTCTGCTGTCCCGGTTAAAATATGACTTACCTGCATTTCTCCTTTGGTAAGAGTACCAGTTTTATCCGTGCAAATTGCAGAGATAACCCCCATTCCCTCAGTGGCATTGAGTTTTCTAATCAAAGCTTTTTTGGTCACCAATCGCTTCATAGCCAAAACCAAAATAACCGTAATAGCTGGCAATAATCCCTCTGGTATAGCGCTCACCACCAAAGCAATAGAAGTTATAAAAACATCATATAAGCTTTCCCCTCTTATTATATAAATAGTCGCAAAAATTCCGATAGCTGCTAAAACACAAGCTGCTAATATTTTTGATAAATGAAGTAGTTTTTCCTGCAAGGGAGTTACAGGTGAATCTTCATTTTTGACCAGCTGGGATATCTTTCCCAGCTCAGTGTCAACTCCCGTAGCTGTAACAACAAATTCTCCACTTCCTCCTTCAACAATTCCCCCCATATAAACCATATTTTTTCTTTCCGCTAAAGCTACCTCCTCTTTTATGGAATCTTCTATCTTGTCTATACTCAGCCATTCGCCCGTCAAGGCAGATTCATTTATCTTGAGGCCATTACTTTTTACAACTCTTCCATCAGCTGGAATTTTATCTCCCTCATTCAAAAAAACAACATCTCCCGTCACCAAATTAGAACTTAATTCTTCTTTTTTTCTTCCATCTCGCAAGACCCTGCAATAAAACTTTACTGATTGACTTAATTTTTTTAAAACTTTTTCAGCTTTAAATTCTTGTACAAAACCAACTGTAGCGTTAACAAAAACTACAAAAACAATAAAAAAAGCATCCATAATATGCCCAATCAAAAATGAAAAGAACATAGCCACCAATATAACAATCACTAAGGGATTTTTAAATTGTGAAATTAAGATTTTAAAAACTGCGTTATTCTGCTTCTCTGGCAATTTATTTTCTCCATTCCTTATTAACCTTTTTTCAAATTCTTTTTGCGTAAGACCTTTTTGGGAAGATTTTAATTTATTAAAAACTTCTCTTGCGGAAAGTGTGTAAAATTCCTTCATTTTGTAGATATTTTAAATTATTATTTTAAGCTGATTCTTTTTCTTTTATAAATTATAGCATAAAATTATGTATTATTATCAGTATTATCAATATCTTAACACGTTGAAATTAAGAATAATAAGCAACTATTATTCTTAATTCCCCATATTCATAAAGTCCAAATTCCTGATAAATAAGCAACAAAAAGTAAAAATCACAGCGTGCGCTGGTAGCTTTAATTCTCCCTGCTTTGCGAGCTTTGAAATTAAATACATATCAAATACAGGTTCCGCACTTTACGACTAAAATAAAATAAATCAACTCGAGAGGGAGCGTTAAGAAACTTTGTTACAAAGCGGATGCGGAGTCTGAAGTTTTAGCGGAACGAGAGTTAGATTTATTTATTTTGGGAGTACGTGTGGCAGTTTTTGCCCGCCTGCAACGCTGTAGCACTGCGGGCAGGTAACTTTTTTGCTCGCCTCGCTAAAGCTTGTCGAAGCGGGCTGTCAAAAAGTTAGTGAAAAAAGTTTAGTGGCAGAGGCCTGTGTGAACCTAAGCCTATCTGCACACGCACCGCCTAAAGGCTGCATTTTTCTGATTAATAAAAACCTCTCATAAGGGAGAGGTTTTTATTCTAAGCTAATAACTAAAAGCTATAAAATATTTTACTATTCAGATTTCTCACCTTCAGCCTTCGGTTTTTCCACTCCCTCTACTTTCGTAACATCCTCTTCAACCTTTTCATTTAATTCAGCCAATTCCTCTTCGCTTCTAGGAGCGCTCACGGAAGCAATAATTGTTTCTAGATTATCTAAAACTTCCACATCAGCTGGAACATTCAAGTCTCCCACCGTAAATCTATCTTCAAAAGTAACTAATTTAGCTAAATCAACCACAAATTCCTGAGGCATGTTTCCTGGCAAACATTTTACCGCAACATCATCCAAAGATTTAACCATTGTTCCTCCATTTTCTTTTACAGCTGGAGATTCTCCGATAAAATTCAAAGGAATCTTTGTTTCAATTTCTTCTTTCATATTAACTCTCAAAAGATCAATATGCACAATTTTTCCAGAAAGAGAATCCATTTGATAATCATAAATTATCACATTTTCTTTTGCTCCTCCATTAATTTCTAAGACAACCACCGTATTTTCACCAGCTTGCTCAAAAACTTTTCCAAATTCTAAATTATTCACCCAGACATGCTTATTTTCTTTTGATTGTCCATACAAAACAGCTGGAATCAATCCGCCTTTTCTTTTAAGATTAAGATTTTCAGTTTCTAAATCTCTTGACTCCGCCTTTAGGGATATACTTTTCATAATTCTTTATACCGAAATACATTCACAGAAAAACTACTTCACTATTCTTCTCTGCAAATTCAATTTCATTCTTACTTATTATTTAAATACTTATACACTTTTAAAACTTCATCTTTATCAACAGGTGGCTTCTCAAACATCTCGCGCGCCTCTTTGACGCTTAAGTCGGTCGCCATTCCCAAACTCACAACTCCTTTTTTGCCTTCTGAGATAAAAGCCAACAAGGCACTCTGACATTTACTGCAAGTCAAGTGAAATACAGTTCTACTGACGCCCTCTTCCAAAACAAAAGTCTGAGAACTGTCATATTTTGCTTTGCACAGTGGGCATTTGGTCAGATTTTTTAAGTTATAGTCTTGTTCTCTCATAATAACTATTATACATATTAATAGAGATAAATCAACCCCACACCTAATTTTAGCATATTGGCAATTAACACGTTAACAATTCGAGAATAAAGATAAGAACAAGTCATCGGTCATCAGTCAAAAGTCATCTTTAAGGTGTTTAGCATTAGGCATTTGGCACAAGTCCTTAAATCATAAATCATACATCTTAAATCTTTACCACCAATTCGTCAATGCGTTAAATCATTAATTAAACAATAGNNTTAAATCATATAACGGTAGGCATTGGCGGGCAGGTAGAGAAAATCAAAACTCCTCCATATCAATTCGTGTTTCCAAATTTCTTCGACTAACTAAAAAAATATTATTAATGATTCCGATTGTCATAAAAGAAACCACCAAGGAACTTCCCCCATAACTTAAAAATATAAGCGGTATTCCCGTTACCGGCATTACTCCAATATTCATACCGACATTTACCATTACTTGGACAAAAAACATCGCCATACTTCCTGCTGCTATGAGATAGCCAAAATTATCCATAGCTATTTGGGCTATTCTTTTTAATCTGTAAAAAATAACCAAAAGCAAAATAATTATCACCCCGGCCCCCACCACTCCGAATTCTTCCACAATCACTGCAAAAATAAAGTCTGTATGATTTTCGGGCAAAAAATTTAATTGGGATTGTGAACCATGTCCCAGGCCTTTTCCCAACAATCCTCCTGATCCCACAGCTACCATAGATTGAATAACATTATATCCGCTTCCCTTGGGATCATTTTCTGGATTAACAAAATTTATTATTCTGTTTCTTTGATAATCAGCCAACAAAAACCAAGTCATCACTAAACTCAAAATACCCAAAATAACCATCACTGCCAGATATTTCCACTCTATCCCCGATAAGAGGAGCATGACTATCAAGATAGCCATCAAAACCAAGGCACTGCCAAAATCAGGTTGAAGCAATACTAACCCTATTGCCACTCCCGCTATGGAGAAAGAAGCCACCAATCTGGTTATTTCGCTCAGCATTGATTTGCTCTTTGTAATAAAACTAGCCAACGATAAAATCAATAAAACCTTAGCTATTTCCACTGGCTGAAAGTTAAGAAAACCAAAAGAAATCCAGCCGGTTGTTCCTCTCACCAGGGAACCCTTAATAAGCACCAAGATCAAAACTATAAGCATCAAAAAATATATTATCTTGCTATGAGATCTGAAATTATGATAATCCACCAAAGAAAAAATAAACATCACAATAATCCCCACCATAAAAGCCCCCGCTTGCTTTGCAAAAAAATTGGCCTCCTGGGCGTTTATTTTTTCAGAAGCTGAAATACTATAAAGAGCCAAAAGTCCCACACCCAAAAGCAATAATACAGCTGCTATTAATATCCAATCTAATCTCAATATTTTTCCCAACATACATTTAATAATATATTCACTTCTACCCTATTTTAATTTAAAAAGAGATATTTGCCAACCAATCACATTAAGTATAAAACAATATGAATATTCAATGATCAATACTCAATTCTCATTCAATATTCAATATTAAAATATTCAATAAAAAAATAGCTTTTCAACTTAATTTAACAATCTTAATTTTTGAATTCTCAAAATCCTAAACTCCAAAATTTTCAAATTAACACTTTAAGAACATTATAAACTTTATGAACTTTATAAACTATTCTCATTGTCAAAATACCGATTTTACGCTAATATTACAATAAGTTTAAAAAATATCGGAACTTTAATTTGAAAGAATAAATTATAAATTATGAAATTAATTGTAAATCTACCTGCTTACAACGAAGAAGAAAAAATCGGACAAACCATTAAAAGAATTCCTCGAAAATTAAACGGCATCAGTGAAGTCTTAGTTCAAGTAACTAACGATGGGTCCAAAGATAAAACAGTAGAAGTTTCTCGCCAAGCTGGCGCAGATATTATCATTTCTCATAATACCAATCGAGGAATCGGAGTGGTTTTTAAAACTGCTATCACTAACGCTCTGGAAAACGGAGCAGATATCATGGTTAACATTGATGCTGACGGACAATTTGACCCTAATGATATCCAAAAAATGATTGACCCGGTTTTAAGCGGTGAAGCCGATATGGTTATCGCTGACAGATTTGGGGAACATAAAGCTAAAAATATTCCTTGGGTAAAAGATTTCTTAAATAGAGTGGCTGCCAATTTAGTGGGGACATTTATGAAATTTAAAATTAAAGATTTGACCTGTGGCTTTAGAGCCATGAATGCTGAAACAATGCTTAAGCTAAACCTTCCAGGCGGATTTACGTATACTCAAGAAACCATCATTGATGCGTTGGGGAAAAATCTTAAATTAAAATGGATTCCGGTTGAGGTAACTTATTTTACCGACCGCAAATCAAGAGTGGTTAAAAGTATTTTTCAATTTGTAAACAATAGCTTCAAAATAATTATTAAAGCTATTCGCGATGTACGCCCAATGAAATTTTTTGGCATTCCTGGTCTCACCTTAATTACAGTTGCTCTTATTACTTTTGGTATTTTTCTATTTTTCTATTTCCAAAATTTTAAAATTTCCCCCTACCGTAATTATTTGCTTGTTTCAATCACCTTTTTTCTCATTGGACTCCAAACTATCATTTTTGCCCTAATTGCCGATATGATTAAAACTCACCGCAAACTAACTGAGGATCAAATGTATTTATTAAAATCATACTTCTATAATAAAAAGAAGAATGAAACAAAAAAATATGAATAAAAATCCTAGGATATTATTTATATCCAGAGCTTATCCTCCTATTTTAGGAGGAATTGAAAATCAAAATTACGGAATCGCTACCGAGCTTTCTCGATTAACTGCGGTAAAAATAATCGCCAACAGACATGGCAAGAAATTTTTACCGCTTTTCTTAATTAAAGCAACCTTTCTCAGTCTTTTTTCTCTTTGGAAATATGACGTAGTCCTTTTTGGGGACGGCGTATTAACTCCTCTGGGAGTATTTTTAAGAATTTTTCATCCTAAGAAAAAATTTGTTTCCATTATTCATGGACTTGATTTAACTTTTGCTTACAAAAAATCTCTTTTAGGAAAAATTTACAAAAACATCGTTATTCCCTCTATTGATAAAATGGATAAATTAATTATGGTCGGAAACTCAACTATTTCTGAAGCAGCTAAGCTGGGAATTAATAAATATAAATGTGTTTTTGTTCCCAATGGATTTGACGCAGAAAAAGTTTCTGGTAATTTCATGCGCAAAGAATTGGCTGACTTTTTAAATATGGACCTAACCAATAAAAAGGTGATTTTAAGAGTAGGCAGATTTGTGCGTCATAAAGGACTGGATTGGTTTATTAGAGAAGTAATGCCGTTACTGCCCGCTAATTATATTTTAATCGGAGCGGGAGGAAGATCAGCTAAAACTGTCGGCGATAGTGATACCTTTGGGGATTGCGAAAGAAATATTAAAGATAAATATTTAAATGGACGGGTTTTTCTTTTTCCCAATATCGCCCAAGACAAAATGAATCTTCTTTTTAACACAGTTGATTTATTTATTTCTCCCAATGTTAAAGTTCCCGGATCAATGGAGGGCTTTGGAATTAACGCCATTGAAGGAGCTGCTTGTGCCAAAGTGGTTGTCTCTTCTGATTTAGAGGGCCTCAAGGATGCGGTAATTAATGGAAAAAATGGATTTATGGTAGAACCAGGAAATGCGGAACAATTTGCCAAAAAAATAACAGCTATTTTGGCTGATGAAAATTTCTGTATCAATTTTGGAAAGCGCGCCCAAACTTTCACTTTTGAAAATTTCTCCTGGCCAGCAGTCGGCAAGAGGTATCTTGAAGAACTTAAAAACATCTAGCATATATCATAAAAAAATAACATAAAAAAAGTATATACAGTTCAAGGTATATACTTTTTTAATCAATGAAATCTCCCAGCGATACTGATAATTTCTATTCTGTACACATTAAGCGGTCTTCAAAGTTTAAATGCATACAAATACATATCAAACATGTTTCAAACCATATCAAATACAAAGTCCACACTTTACGGATAAAATTTAATAAATCAACTCAAAAAGAACGTTAAAAAAACTGACACCCCAACGGTGTCATCCCAGAAAATAGAATTTCTTAACGATTCGCCAGCTGGCGAAGAGTTTTAGAAATTCATTTATGTGGGATCTCCGGAGAAGTATGTACATATAAGTTAGTAGTACGTGTGGCAGTTTTTGCCCGCCCGCAAAGCTCTCTGCACTGCGGGAAGGTAACTTTTTGCTCGCCTCGCTAAAACTTGTCGAAGCTGGCTCGCCTCGGCGAAGCGGGCTGTCAAAAAGTTAGTGAGAAAAATTTGGTTGCAAAAACGCGCTCCGTCTTATTTTATTATAAGAATTTTTTATTATTGCCAACAATTTTTTCAAATATCCGCTTAGCATACAAAAGCGAGATAATAACTGCGGTCCAATTAATGGCAAAAATTCCCCACCAAACCCCGTCTATACCCCAACCCATCACTTGGCTAAAAACATAAAAAAATATCATAGGTGCCAATATCTGTCTATAAGTTCCAATCCATAAGGCAAAGTTAGGTTTCTTGAATCCCTGCAAAACTGATACCACAATATATAAAATAGTATATGCCGCATACACCAAAATAGAAATATACAAATAATGCACTCCGGTATTTATAACCTCTGGATCATCGGTAAAAAATGCCATCAGCTTCTCAGCAAAAAAATATACTCCCGCTATTCCAATTAAAGATAAAAATAATCCATAGCGTATCACAATTTTAAAAACCTCCAGACAACGATCAAATTTCTTAGCTCCATTGTTTTGTCCCACTAGCGTCAAGGCAGCTACATTAAGTCCGATTGAGGGCATCACAGCAATTTGATCAATTCGAGTAGCGATTCCATAAGCTGCCACCGCGGCTTTGCCAAAAGGAGCCACAAAATAAGTAATAATAAAAACTCCAATTGCAACTGTCATCAGATTTAAACTAGCCGGAAAACCCTGTCTAGCGATTTCTTTAAAGTATTTTTTTTGAGGGTAAAACAAGTGCCAACACCCTCGGCAAAAAACGTTTCTCTTTGCCAAAATTCTTCCCATATAAATTACTCCCAATAATTGAATAAGTACAGTTGCCCATGCCACCCCCGCCAAGCCTAAAGCCGGGAAACCAAACCACCCGAACATAAACATTGGATCAAAGAGACAATTTAAGAAAAATCCAAAAATTAAAAAATTGCGAAAAGTTTTTGTATCGCCCTCGGCATTTAAAATTCCATTAATCACAAATGTCAGCCCAAAGAAAACTGAGCCCAACAATATTATGTTTATATATTCAGTAGCAATACTCAGATATGCACCTTCGGCTCCCAAAATTTTAAAAAGATAAGGTGCCACAAGATATCCCGCTACGGTTAAAAAAAGACTGATTATCACAGAAAAACTCAGAGCTTGCAAAGCATACAGGTTTGCTCTTTTTTCATCTTGCGCTCCCAAAGCATTAGCGATAAGCGCAGTTGATCCGCTGGAGATACCGGAACCCAAAGCAATAATCATAAAGAAAACCGGAAAAGATAAAGATAGCGCTGCCAAAGCATCAGTGGAGACAAGTCCCCCAAAATAGGTATCTACCACATTATACATCGTGTTAAAAAAGAAACCCACGCTCGCTGGCACAGCAATCATTTTTATTTGCTGAGGAATATTGCCATCTGTTAAGTTATTATTTTTCATAGATTTTTTAACTTTAATCTTTAAATTAATTCTTTCCACCACAATAAAATACTATACAACTCCATGTTAATATTATTATCCATAAAAATCAAAAAATTGATATTTTAATCCCTCCCTAATCCCCCTTCCAGAAGAGGGAGCTATAATTAAAAATTAAATAATTGATTGAATATTAAAAATTGGTTATTGAATATTACATTCTACCCTCTTCAAATAATCTCATTCTGTGCTATTATATGTATAGTTTTAATGACCATAAAAATACAGATTATGTCTATTTTTAGTGAATTTTTATTGTTTATTTTAAGCCTCGCATTCCTTTTGCTTATGCCAGGCTACTTTTTAGTTTTGGCAATTTTTAGAAAAAAAGCCTTCAAACTCTTTACTCCCATTGAATTTTCAGTTATCGCTTTTGCACTTAGTCTGATTTCTTTTGATTTTTTGATTATTCTTTTTGGTAAAGTATTTGATATTAATCAAATCTTAATTATTGCCCTGATTTCAAGCTTCTCTTTGGGCGGGTATCTAATATTCAAACTTAAAAAAGATCTTCCAAGCAAGGACCCGAGAGAGAAAAATACATCTCCCCGCTTTAATCAATTTCAAAACACCTTGATTATTCTTATCTTGTTTTTAACTATTTTTATCAAAACCGCCTATCTTAAAGACGCCATTTTTCCCACCGCCACCGACTTGGGCCACCATATGTATTGGTCAAAGTTAATTGCCCAAACTGGCCAATTGCCTGATTATCGCAAAAATGAAATCATTCAAATTGACGGAAGTGGTTATCATCTTCAATCCGAAACTATCGCTGATTTCATCATCGGAGAGCATCTTATTTTTGCTGGCATAAATATTTTAACCAAAATTCCCTTTAATTCTTATTTCCCCGCTCTGATTCTATTTAGCATTAATATCGCCAGTCTCTTGGCAATGTTTATTTTATCTTTAAGAATCTTTGAAAACAATTTTTTTAAAAACACTTTCAATAACAAAATTATCAATCCAGCTAATCTCTCCATCTTAACCTTATTTTTAATCGGTCCGGTCTATGCCATCACCTCGCCCCAATCTAAGTTTGTTAGTGGCGGAGTAATTGGCAATCTCATTGGCAACTTGCTTATTCCCCTTTGTCTTTATTTTTTTTATCGAGCTCTAAAAGAAAAAAATTCCTGGATGCTTTTTTTGGGATTATTTTTAAGCGCAGGCTTATTTTACACTCATCACCTGAGCGGATTCATCTTTCTCTTTATTTTATGTTTTATTTTTATAATCTTCAACCTTCTTTTCCCGGCAAAAATATTATCTCATAATGCAAATAAATTAAATGCAATTATCCTTAATTACAAAAAAGTTTTTATCGATTTAAAGACAATCTTTTTACGCCCTCAAATAATTGCTTTTTTTATTGTAGCTCTTCTGTTTTTAGTCTTTATTTATACTCCCACATACCTCTCACCATCAGCCACTTCTACAGCTGTAGGTGCCCCCTCCAAATCGACTCGCGCAGGCTTAACATTAGAACAGTTTAAATACGCGGTGGGAGAAATGAGGCTAACTTTCGGCATAATCGGAATTTTTATATTATCCCTAATGGCTCTTTACAAAAAAGAAAAGCAATCTGAAATCAATTATTTGGAGCTTGTCTCACCCGCTATTCTTATCGGATGGGGCGCTTGCTTATTTTTTATGACCACCAAGCCCCAGTGGCTGCATATCAACCTCCCTTCCGATCGTGTAGCTAATTATGCTAACTTTCCATTTATAATCTTAGGAGCGCTTGGGCTATCTTATTTTATTTACTTAGTAAGAAATTTAAAAAACACATCCTTCATCTCTCAAAAGGTGGCTTATCTTATCTTTATTTTAATTTTCGCTATGTCTATTTTTCTGGGTTATTATGACAATTCTCAATCACTTTCCGATGGACAAAAAAGCCAAAAATCCCTTCAAACATTTCATTTATCAGAATTTCTTGCCAAGCAGCTAGATTCCACCAATAGCCTGAGAGGGGCCTACGTACTTAAGGATCACAATTATATTTCTACTGATTCTTGGATGAAGTTATTTTTTATGCAAGACTACAATTATCCTCTTTCTCGTGGATATTTCAAGCGATATGAAGATATCACTAAGCCCAGAGAAATGTGCACTCTTTGGATGATCAGTGAACCCTCCTCCAAGAGAGCTCAACANNAATCAAAAATATGTCTAATCAAAAATTTATTCTAATATTTCTAGCTGTTTCCATAATAATCAGCTTCTCTTTTCTGGCTTTTTCGGAAAGAAAGCAGCATGACATAAAAGACGGATGGTTCCTATATTTTAATAACATAAAAGACTCTTCGACAGATTTTACCATAGAAAACTATTCCTCTAATTCAAATTTTAGCTGGGAATTGATCGTCAATGAAGAAACAATATCCAAAAAAAATATCCAGGTCTTGAAAGGAAACAAAGAAAATGTTAAGATTAATAGCCCTCTTAATGGGACACAAATTAAAATCAAAGTCTATCACGCAAAAGAAATAAAAGAAATTTATAAAAATTTTGCCCAATAGACCTCTACTACGATGAAAATAATAACTTACCCAAATGATATTTTAGACAAGAAAGCTCAAAACATAAAGGATCCGCTTGATTCTAAAATTCAAAAACTAATCCCCCAAATGCTAAAAACTATGAAAGAAAATAATGGCATGGGATTGGCTGCCCCTCAGATAGGTGAATCCGTTAGGCTTTGTGTAATAGAATATCAGGGAAAAGCATATATCCTAATTAATCCCAAAATAACTTCTCATTCTAAAACTAAGGTAAAGAGTGAAGAGGGATGCCTGAGTTTTCCGGGAAAATTTATTCCCGTTAATCGTTTTGAAACTGTCCAGGTAAGATATTTGAATGAAAAAGGAGAAAAGTGTAAAATAAAAGCAAGTAATTTATTAGCTCGAGCCCTCCAGCACGAAATTGATCACCTGGACGGAATAGTTTTTATAAATAGATAAAAAAATAAAAGCCTTTTGATTGGCCAAAAATATGCAAGAAGAAAAAAAACCTTCTATTGTTTTCATGGGAACACCGGAAATTGCTGAGATTATTCTTGAATCTTTATGCTTAAAAAATTATCCTATACTGGCCGTAGTCACTCAACCGGACTACAAGCCCAAAAATAAATGCGAGGATGATTTTATTAGTCCCGTTAAAAAATTGGCTCTTGAAAAAAATATTCCAATTTCTCAACCTCAAAAACTAGACGATGATTTTGAAAAATGGCTTAAAACTCTTTCGCCAGACTTAATTATTGTGGCCGCCTTTGGAAAAATTATTCCAGAAGATGTCTTGAGCATACCAAAATTTAAATCTATCAATGTACATCCTTCTCTTTTGCCAAAGCTCAGAGGAACTTCCCCTATCCAAAATGCTTTAGTTAATGGGCTAACTGAAACTGGCGTAACTATAATGCTTATGGATAAAGGAATTGATACGGGGGATATTTTATCGCAAAAAAATATCGCCATTGATCCTGATGATGATTATATTACTTTAACTGGCAAACTATCAGTGTTGGCTTCCAACTTACTAATTAAAACAATTCCTGGCTGGATAGACAAAACTATCAAACCGATAAAACAAGACGATTCTCAAGCCACCATGTGTCAATTAATAGAAAAATCCGATGGGAAAATAACTTGGGATGAAAGCGCTCAAGACATTTACAATAAATTCAGAGCCTTCAAGGTATGGCCTGGAATATTTACTTACTGGGAAAACAAGGGCAACCTGGCTAAAATATCTCTCAATGAAATAATAATTGAAAAAAATCCCATTCTCCAAAAACATCACTTAGGCGAAGTCTTTAAATATGACGATTCAAAAATAGGAGTGCAGACCAATGATGGAATTATTGTTCTCAATAAAATACAATTGGCTGGAAAAAATGAAACTGCTATTGGTGATTTTCTCAACGGCTATCCTAATTTTGTGGGTAGTATCTTAAAATAATAGACCACTTAGGCGTGCCCATTAAAATTGCAACAAAAAATATAAATTAATTTTACACAAGTTCTGTAAATTATGAATTCAAAAGACAAAAAAGAAAATAAAATAATTTTCATAGGGATGGGCATAGTTCTGGTAATTGTTTTGATAACTTTAGGAAAAGGCTATTTTAATAAAAAAAATGAACCGGTAACCGAAGTAAAAACGAAAGAAGAACTATATTCAGATTATGAATATATCACTTCTTTTGAATTGAATGAAAAAATTATGCTCAAAGTGCCTATGACACTACTTGATTTAAGAGACTCGGTGAATTTTGAAAAAAATCATATTGAAAATTCAATCAATATTTCTCCCAATAATTTCAATCAAACGATAGAAAAAATCGACAAAAAACAATTGATTGTCATAATTGGCTACGACTACGAAAAGAAAAGCGATACAGCGGCGATAATAAAAAAAATGAAAACCGAATTAAACTTTAAAAATGTCTTAGCTCTGTCGGGTGGAATTATCGGCTGGGTGGAAGAGGGAAATCAATTAATCAGTAGTGGCAACAAAGAATCTCTAACTGATTGGGCGAAAATAGACTATATTATTCCCGAACAGCTTAAACTGGCAATCGACAATGACTATCCTGTATTCATTTTGGATACCAGGCCCGCCTCTCAATACGTCTTGGGGCATATCCCTAAAGCAGTAAACATCCCGCTAGCTGAACTGGAAAAAAGAAAATTAGAAATTCCCATCTCAAAAGAAATTTTAGTTTATGGATCTAATGATGAAGAAGATTTTAAATCTGGAGTAAGATTGAATGATTTAGGGTTTCTGGCCACCTATACAATGAAGGGTGGACTGGCGGCCTGGAAGGAGCAGAAATACGAATTAGAGAGATGACTATTAACCATAAAAACGTGTTAAAATTTCAATATTGCAATTTAACATCATAATAAGTTATTAGTCATCGGTCATCGGCAATCAGTCATCATGACAATGCAATGATTTTAGACAAATCTTGAGTTATATTCTCAAATTCTTAATTAAAAATAAAAAAAACACCTTCGATTAAGAAGGTGTTTTTTGTAAGGTGTAATTTTGTATTATTTTGCCAACACTGCTAAAATATCCTCATTTTTAACAATTAAATAAGTCTCCTCACCCACCAATACTTCTGTTCCGGAATATCTGCTATATATAACTCTTTCTCCTTTTTTCACATTTATTTCTTTGCTCTCTCCTACTGCCACAACTTTTCCCATTTGCGGTTTTTCGTTTTCATTAATTGATGATTCCGGCAGATAAATTCCAGTATCAGTTTTTGATTTTTCTGATTTTTTTTCTGGAGCAATAACCACATTATCCCTTAATGGTTTTATGTTCATTTTGTTATGCAGATAAATTTATTGATAATTATCAATAAAATATCCAGTAAAATTATTACCAAAAATATTTTATATCGGTTTATGCCGTTAGTCAATATTTTTTCCTTGAGCCTTTTCCTTGTTATTTTTTTCCATTATCTCTTTTAATTTCAAAAGTTCCCTTCCCGCACTCATGTTTTTTATCTTTTTAGGAGCCATAAATGTTGTTTGGGATAATTTAAGAGGTTTTTCATTCGGCTGATAAAATTTCTGCTGTGTCTCTACTTTTCCTTTAAAATTAGGCTTATAATCTCTATTTTGATTACTATCTCCATGAGATACCCTGCCACTTTCAGCTATTCTTCGCTTATGCTCACTTTCTTCATTTTGAACTCTCGCTATAGCTCGCTGATAATCCTTAAGACAATCCTTACAAAAAGTGGGCCTCTCTCCATCGGGTTTAAACGGAATCTTAATTTCCAAGCCACAAGTATCACACTCTGCATCAAACAAAACTTTTTCTTTTTGCATTGGAGGAGTGGACACTGCTTCCCTTGGAATCACCTGTTCTTCCTTTTTTGGTTCCACAACTTCAGCCGCTCTTTCTTCCTTTATTTCTCTAATAACTTTTTCTTGGGCTAATATTTTTTCCTCCAGAGTATTATTTAAAGATCTTGGGGCATTATTGATTTCTTTATTTTTTAAAATTGATTCTTTTGGAACAATATCTTTTTGAATTCTACTTGGGGTATATCCATTCTCTAAGTTGCTATTTCTGCCAATATTTTCAAAAGTTGTTTTTTCCGGTCTCGGATGATAATCTCTGGGTTCCTCTTTTTTTATCTCAGATTTTACAAAGTTACTGGCCTCCGGTCTTTTGATGTGAATTTCCTTTCTACTTGCAATGTCAGAAACACTTTCTTTAGTAAGCATTCCTGTCCAACGCGCAATTTTCTCTTCTATTTCCTTTCTATCTTTGGCATATCTCTCTCTAGAAATTTTAATAACCTTTTGGGCGTTTTCTGAGGTTCCGGCAATATCAATCGGTGGAAGAGCGGTGGCCGAAAAAGCATTGCCCGCAATTCCGTCAATCATCAATTTTAAATAAATGCTAAATTTTGGCAAATTAACAATATCATTCATCATAAAAACCGGCTCAAATTCTTTTTCTAAAAATTCAGCATCTTCCGCCCCTACTCGAAAAGAAACGATTGTTCCCACGTTACCAAAAATGGCATCCTTTACCACACTGCTTGAATCCGTCACTAACTGATTTATATATTGATGAGCCACCAAAAGATTTAAACGATATTTTCGCGCTTCTGATAAAATATTGGCAAACGATTCCGTAACGAAATTTTGAAACTCATCTACTGTCAAATAGAAATTCTTTCTTTCTTCCTCGGGCATATCTACTCTCTCCATCGCTGCTAATTGAATTTTGGTCACAATCATTCCGCCCAAAAGTCGCATCGCATCCTCCCCAATTCTTCCTTTGGAAAGATTAACAATCAAAATCTTATTATTATCCATAATATCGCGCATATTAATGGTAGATTTTGTTTGACCAACGATATTTCTAATCAAAAAAGAAGACAAAAATTGTCCTACTTTATTTTGAATAGCGGCTACTGCTTCCTTTCTGAAACGATCCTCCCAAGTTTCAAATTCATCAATCCAAAAACCTTTTACTACCGGATCCTTGATTTTTTCGTACACTCTTTGACGATATTTCTTATCGCTCATCATCCTATTCACTCCCATCATCGTAGAACCGGGATAATCCAAAAGAGCCAAAAGCGCATTGCTCAAAATATATTCCATTCTGGCGCTCCACACATCCGGCCAAATCTTTTTAAATACGCCCATCATTCCTGAAGCTACTAGATGCTTTTTGTCTTCACTAACCGATTCAAGAATATTAAAAGCAATCGGAAATTCGGTATCAGCCGGATTAAAATAAACTACATCATTAATCCTGTGAGGAGGAATAGCTTTAATGAGCTTCTCCGCTGTATCTCCATGCGGATCGATATAGGCCACTCCATGACCATTGGCGATATCTTGCATTACGATATTTTCCAAAAGAGTAGTTTTTCCCATTCCGGTCTTTCCAATAACATACATATGCCTCTGTCTATCAGAAGTTTTAATACCAAATTTCACATTTTGGTTTCGAAAATTAGTTTTGGCAAAAAATGTTATTTTTTCCTGCATATATTTTATACTTCAATTGGTAAATTAGAAGGAGCCACTCCAGTTTTGGTTTCCACTTTATGAACAGCAGGAGAGATTATTGACATATTTGGCAAATGAAATAAAGTAGCCAACTCTTCTGTGTTTAATAAGAAATTTTTTCCATCTTTGTTTCTGGAGCGATATCTTCTTAATATTTTTCTTTGGCGATATTTAGTTCTCTCATCTACAAATAAATGCAATGCGAAAGTCTTACTGTCATTATCATTAACTATACTGTTGGTGTTGGCATTTGAAAATTGATTCAAAGCTCCAATAAAAGATCCCACTATCACCTTATTAAAAGCCTCCCTACGCCCCACATAAATCATTCTCATTTTAGTTTTAAACACACTTTTTCCCATGCTTTCTTCCAATGCCTTTAATGAATCTTTTTCTCCCGGCGTAAGTCGAAATTCTAGAGGTGCTTCTTCTTTTTTCTCGGCTTTAGCCCCAAATTCTATTGGGTTACCGGCTATTCCCGTAAATACGGCTTTAAAGACATCCACTATATCAGTGATAATCATTTCAAAAATTCCTTTTTTAGGATCCTTAGCTCTACCAGCTATTTTTTCCACAATAGCTTTTCCTGTTTCGTATTCCTTATCTCCCAAAGGAACAGCCACTAACTGCAACCAAAAGTATTGCTGAGGCCCAATCTTTCCAAGACTCTCGATAATATTAGCGAGAGGATCAAGAGATTTTCCGGTCACGCTTTCTTCGAACCATTTATAGGTCTTGATGGGATATGGGTCGGGCTTAGTAAGCTTAAAATCGGTTCCCCATAAATTCCATTTTTTATTTGGTATAACCTTAGGAATTTCATTAACATAATCTGGCACTTCTATTACTTCCGCAGTTGGATATTGAGCATGGATATTGGATTCTACCAGATTCCTAAATTGCTTAGCAACTCTTATATAAAAATGCACCGCTCCCTCCTTGCTTACCAGCTCCAAACTAAAATACATGGAAGTCTCGCCTTTGACATATTGTTCAATGGCATTAATACCTTTGGTAATTCCCAGCATTGAATCATAAACCATCTCCATGGCCTGAGGGGTTTCTTCAATATCGTTGGGCGGAATTATTTCCAAAATAACCCATTGTATCTTACCCCAATAATCATCCATGGCATAATCCATCCATAATATTTTAAACAACCAATAAAAAAGCGGCGGCAAGATTAAAAACCAAGCAACAGACAGAGCTTGCCAAATATTACTTAAAAATACAATTGGAATACTTGCTGTTAAAATATCCATTATTTTTTTTATTTTATTAATAACACTTTTTATTTTTGCTGATCCTCCTGACCTTAAGCCAACTCTTCAACTTTCTTATTCTTTAGGGAATACTTCTGCCTCTCTAATTTCTGGAAAAATTTATTTAAATTTATTATTACCGTAGTTTTCTTAACATTTCTCATAGCCAAGACCTTTTCTACAACCTCATCTTGGTGCAATGGCTCCTGGCTTTCGCTCAAAATATCAGTTATAACATCCTTAACTGTACCTTTTTGGTATCCCCACTCTTTTAATGCATAAGTCCCTCTTCCCACCAAAACAAACTTTTCATCCTTAATTAATTCATTGTGCACTGTTTGGGGGTGAGTTTTCTTTTT
>DNVQ01000037.1 GCA_003507475.1 Candidatus Moraniibacteriota bacterium
TCCGTAAAATATTTTTTAGCGAATTCAAAGAATTCTGGCACAAACGGCTAAGCTTGCAACTAGCCGTTTTTTATAATAATTTTCTTGCACTTATTTTTGTTGTGTGCTAAATATAGAGGTAGTTTTTTTAATTATAGAAAGATGTTTATTAAAGATAAGTTTTATCAGATTATTTGATTAATGGCGCAGGAGGACCCAAGAATGAGTGCGAGAAATCATGTTCTGGCCGGATATTATCAAAGGAGGATAAATTACGGTCGCGAAGTGCATCTTGGTCGAGTAGGGAGATCTGCCGATGAAACCGCAAAGGCGGAAAAAATAAAGCAAAGATTTGATATCATTAAAAAAATGGGCATTGAAAGTGGCAAAGAGGCAAGTTTGCCCAATGGAGTCAGTGGTGTGGTTAGGCTTATTAAATCAGATGGTGTAATAATGTTTGAGGATTTGAACATAATTGATCCCCTGAATTTGTAATAATCATTATTATTTCTATGTGCAATGTTGTTTGTCGGGAATTTGTATAGGCGGCTAAGGGAAAACTTAGCCGCTTTTTTATTTTATTAGTAATGTAAGTAAATATGTACGTAAATAATATTTTAAAAATAGAAATTTAGAAATCGCATAGAAATCGCATGTCTTTACATATGAGGTTAAATATGGTAAATTGTTTTGTTAGGAGGCAGTTCATTATTATTTATTTTTTAGGGAGAGGGGCATTGAAATATCGTACGACTTTAAATTACAAGGTGTTGCAGTATTTATTTTTTGTAGCCACGAGCAAAAACGTCAACAAGGAAAGAACCATAAGGGAAATTTCCAGAGCACTTGGCGTGGGTTACTGGAATGTTTGGAAAATAGTCTGGAGACTTCAAAAAGATGAATGCATAGATATCAGGTGCTATAAATATGCTTTTTCTGAGAGGAATTATTTTATGTTGCATGCCATTGTTTCATTAGAGGACAAAAGTCATCAGAAAAGTATAATAAAAAAGATCCATTGGTTTCACAATAAGAAATAAGTTGGGTTTTTCTCCAGAAATATGAGATGTGCTTGATAATTTGGCGCATCTATTGGTTGGGTCATAGTTTCCAAAAAGGAGAACAAGATGATATTAGAATCGGTAAGGTTGAGGTTTAATCCGGAAGAAAGTGATCCTGAAATTAAGGCAATTTTTGCTAATGATACGGCAAGAATTTTATGGCTTGGAATTAGGCAAGGACATATTGTCGATACAAATTTTAAGTCAGCCATCCTTTCGCATGCCAAGCTCATCGAGCCCATAAGAGGGGGGATCGATGCAGAAAAACTGTTTCATATTCTTTCAGGTTGTGTAAACGGCTCTCGTTACAAAGTTATCGGAGAATCTGAAATGAAGTTTGCACAAGAGTTGCTTCCCTACATTAAAGGTGAAAAAACAATAACTTACACAATTGAATTATCGTAAAAATATTGTTTTATCCGCCAAAAACGATCCACTGTTTATATAAAAGTGGGTCGTTTTTTAAATATTGGCTATGTGTGGCTATGTGTTATAATAAATATAAGAAGATACACTTTTTATTTGGCCAATCAGTTCTTCCAAAAATCAGGTTTTGACAAAACATTTCAATGCTTAAATATTAACTATTACGCATATGAAAATATATAAACCGATAATTATTCTACTTACATTTGCAATAATCGCAATAGCGTCTTTCTATTTGCTTTATTCTCCAAAAGAGCGGACAACTTTAAATAAGAATGTCGATAATTTGAAGATTATTCTTTCCCAAAACTCGACCAGTCCCCAAGATGAAGAGAAAACAGAAGTTATAGTTGAAAATTTAAATATTCCGTGGGAAATAGTATTTCTTTCTGATGGAAGTATGTTGATTACCGAGAGAGCGGGAACTCTTAAAAAAATGGGAAACAATGGTTTTGAAATACAGGTTCCCAATGCGGTATCCTTGGGTGAAGGTGGACTATTGGGCTTAGCTCTTCATCCTGATTATGAAAATAACCAATGGATTTATTTATATCACACAACAAGGACAAACGCTGGTTTAAGAAATATAGTAGAAAGATATAAACTTTCTGACAATCAACTCACTGAAAGAAAAGTGATTATGGAAAACATTCCCGCTGCCCAAAATCATAATGGAGGACGTATTAAATTCGGACCAGATGGATTTCTTTATATAACTACGGGAGATGCACAAAATAGCAATAGCGCTCAAGATAAAAATTCGTTGGCAGGAAAAATTCTGCGCTTAAAAGATGATGGCAGTTTGCCCGAAGATAATCCTTTTGGAAATCCGGTTTATTCTTATGGACACAGAAATGTGCAGGGAATCACATGGGATAGTCAAAATAATTTATGGGCCACAGAGCATGGTCGTTCGGGTGCTGCATCTGGTTACGATGAGCTCAATCTTATCAGGAAAGGTGCCAATTATGGATGGCCGCAAATTCAAGGAGATCAAAATAGGGAGGGTATGGAATCATCCGTTATTAATTCTGGAGCTACAAACACATGGGCTCCTTCGGGAATGGCTTATCAGAACGGAAGTATATTTTTTGCAGGTCTTCGCGGAGAAGCCTTATATGAATACGAAATTGATAGCAAAGAGCTAAAAACTCATTTAAAAGGAGAGTTTGGCAGAATTAGAAATATCATTGTGGGACCGGGCAACGATTTATATATCCTTACAAATAATACTGATGGGCGCGGTACTCCCAGAGGGGGAGATGATAAAGTGATAAAAATAAATTCTTCTTTTTTTGAGGGTGATGAGAAAAAATCTTTATATTTTTTCAAAATGCATGCGATGTTTTCACCTTCTGCAAATGTAAACCTTAATTAAGTTAATTAAGGGCATATTATAAGTAAGTATTTACAATATTTCATATATGCTATATTATCTTATTAACTGGAATGGCATGGGTACCCGCTGTGCCATTCGGCGATGAGACCACACCGGTTAAGTTGCATCGTGCACCCATTCGGCAGATTTACGGGGCCATTGCCTTCAAGCACTTACTGCTTTTAAATTTCAGGATGTCCTGATACGGTAAGTGATGACTTGAGAAAGGATGGCAATTATTAACCCACAGACAAGCCTTCGAAAGTGGCTTCAGTAGCGGCGAGCGAAAAAGGTCCGAAAGGCTAATGTGGTAAGGGCGGTAAATCCAACGATTTGCCGCCCTCTTTTTATTTTTTCTTTACTAAATATTTGAATAGAAGTAACATTGTATTAGGGTAAAGTTATCAATATTATTTCTAAGTAAAGTTAATACTTGTAAGTTAAATGTACTGTTTCTTAAAAATATACATTTATTCTTTTCACCCCCTCTGCCTATCGGCATCTCCCCCTCAGAGAGGGAGAGAGGGAAGGCATTTGTTATGAATCAATCAATTATCCAAAAATTAAGAGATTGGAGAAATAGAACCGCCCAGCTTGAAGGGGTGGATTCTTTTCGCGTTTTTCCAAATAAAACTTTGGATGATATTGCCAGATTGATGCCGACCTCTAAAGATGAATTAACAGCCATTAAGGGAATTAAAGAAAAGAAATTTGAGAAATACGGAGGGGAAATCCTGGGTATTTTAAAAGAATTTCAAGAAAAAAATATTTCCCAGAAAGAAAATATTTCTGATAGAGATAAAGTTTATACTGTTAGCGGATATCTGGATTTTTTAAATGCTGCCATATCGAGGGAAATTTTTACTATTCAAGGCGAAGTTTCCAGTGTTTCCATAAAAGGCCAAGTTTATTTTTCTATTAAAGATAAAGAAGATGAAAGTTTGCTCAATTGTTTTATGTGGAGCAATGTTTATGAAATGTGCGGAGTAGAAATGGTAGAGGGAGTGGAAATTATCGTACGTGGCGTAGCCGAAGTTTATAAGCCTTATGGTAAATTAACTTTTAAAGTGGGAACAGTTGAACTGGTGGGGGAAGGGGCACTTAAAAAAGCTTATGAAAAGCTAAAAGCTAAATTAGAAGCGGATGGACTTTTTGCCCCCGAACGAAAAAAACCCATTCCAATTTTTCCAAACCGAATCGGCCTTATAACTTCTCGAGATGGCGCAGTGATAAATGATTTTATGAGTAATATTGGAAGATTTGGTTATAAGATTATTTTTATGGATTCGAGAGTGGAGGGGATGGGTGCTATTGGTGACTTGATAGGAGCGGTTGATTATTTTGCCGATAAAGATATTGATGTACTGGTAATTATTCGCGGAGGAGGAAGTTTAGAAAGCTTGCAGGCTTTTAATAATGAAATGTTAGTTAGGAAAGTGGCGAGTTTAAAAATGCCGGTTCTTTGCGGGATAGGCCACGACAAAGATGTCCCCTTACTTTCATATGTGGCTGATAGAGCAGTTTCCACTCCTACCGCGGTAGCTCAAAATCTAAATAAATCTTGGGAGCAAGCACTGGAAAAAGTAAATCTTTGGGAAAAAACAATTATTTTCAGATACGAAGAATCCCTCAAAGATATAAAATATGATTTGAATAATTTTTCCACTTATTTAATTAATTTTTATGAAGGTATTTTCAGAAAATTTGAGATTTATGAGCAAAATATCAAAAACATTGTTTTAAATTTTAATTATATTTTAATTAGCAGTAAGAGCAAGTTGGAAAAAAATTCTTTGGATATAAGGAATTTCTATGAGTCTATAATTAAAAGATTCGATGAATGCACCAAAGAAATTAGAAAAAATATTTCAAATATAGAGCAGATCATCAGACTGGAAAAATATAAAATTCAAAGTTTCAAAGAATCAATCAGCGTCGGATTTAAAAATATTGTTTTGCAGATAGAAAAAGAATTGAATAATTATGAAAAAAGAATCAAGCAAAGCAGTCCTGAGCGCCAACTGAAGCTGGGTTACAGCATCGTAACTTACAATGGAAAAATTATTAAATCAATTAAGCAAATTAAAAAAGGGGACATACTGGTAAGTAAATTCAGTGATGGTAAAATTAACTCAGAGGTAAAATAAATTTAAAAGTTCCCGCGAATCTACAAATCTACTACAAATCTACAAATATTGCAGAGGATAGTATATCACCACATTTGTATATTTGTAGCAGATTTGCCTGTCTCGCTCTGGCTTGCCAAGGCGAATAGGTTTGTAGTAAAAAATTAAGATTATGATTAGAAATCTAATTAGTGTCTTAAATAAACTAAATATCAAAGTGTGCAATGTTTGTAAATTAATTAATTTTTAAAAAAATATGGAAAAAACAAATTTATCGGAATCATTAAAAAAGTTAGAAGAAATAACCAAATGGTTTGATAACCAAGAGGACGTGGATGTGGAAAAAGGATTAAAAAAAGTAAAGGAGGGTGTGGCGCTGATAAAAGTTAGTCGAGAAAGACTAAAAGAAGTAGAGAATGAGTTCGAAGATGTTAAAAAGATATTGGATGGGGAAATCGGGTAAGGCTAATGGAAAGTGAAATATATACAGATAATGGACAGTACTCAAACACCTAAGGTCCAACCTTTGGCGCGCCAAAGGTTGGACCTTGGTGAGGCTGTCTATAATTTTTTA
>DNVQ01000042.1 GCA_003507475.1 Candidatus Moraniibacteriota bacterium
AAAAATAAATTTAAAGTATCTCTTACTATTACCCATCCCGCATAAACTCCCTTTGTGCCCACTAAAGCTTTAAAAAAATTTTCTTTCAATACCAAGTCCATAAGAACGCCCGCAAAAATAACCAACCTAGATAAAACAAACAAAACTCCTTCAAGCAACTTATTGATAGCCCACAATAAAGTGTCTCCCGCGCTGTCAGATACAACATCTACTATTTTTTCAGTAGTTGAGCCCTTGTAACTATCCAAAAAACTCGCCCTAGCAGCTTCCCAAAAACCCATATTTTCATACTGCGCGCTAACACTATTTATATGCAAACCGTAGGTTATGACCTTATGTTCTATTTCAAATCCTAGGGTTAAATTTAAAATCATCATTCCAAAAATCAAAAACAAACCAATCTGAATGAGAGATTTTTTAGAAAAATTTTTAACTGAGTTTTTTATTCCATTAAACAATCTTCCCACCATTAATTCGGAAGATTCTATGGAATTATTCTCATTTTTTTTCATCAATAAATGTTATCGATCCGGATGCAAGTCACAAGGGCTTGCCTTTATTTAAACCTTACATATTTTTCACATCTGAAAAAAGGCTTTATAAAGTTGAATCAAAAAAATAATTTTTGTATTTATTTGTACCTACTTCCCCCTCTCCCCCTGGGAGAGGGTTGGGGTGAGGGTGCATTAAGAAGAGTGTTGTGAATATTTAAAAAACCCAAACTCTACTTACCCAAACCATCTTTCTTATTTTATCATAAAAACAAAGAAAAAATAAGCACATCAAAAAGTAATATTTTTTCCTTGTTTATTATAACAGGAATTTTTAAATATACAAAATTTTACTATTATAAAAAAGTTATTAATAATTATTTTAATTTAATAACATTCTGTTCATTCTTCTTCTTAATCATAATAACACAGAACATATAAAAGAAATCCTATTTGCTTTACTTAAATTTTCAATCATGCTTTCTATATTTTAATAAAATGAATATGAGCCATCGAATATTTAAAATTCAATGGCTCAAAAAAGACAAAGCATTAATTTGTTGCGGCCAGTACCCCTCCTTGGGCCTTGTGGTTATCGGAAAAGGTTGCTCTGCAATATCCCCAATATCCCAGTCCCAAAGAAAACACAAACAGGGAAAGCGCTACGCTAATCATAGCCGCAAACCCACGTGGATTATTGAGTCCCCAAAGATTAAACAATGCCCCCAAGGTAATCCATAGTCCCAATACCAGAAATATCGCCCCAATAACCACAATCGTTATTCCTGATTTGGTCTTTTTTCCTTTTGGAAATTTCTTATTTAATCCCTTGGTGAAAAATACCAGAAATGCCACAGAAAGCAGCAGGCCGATAATCCTGAGCACCTGAAATGCGGCTTGTCCAGCACCCCCAAAGGCAACTTTTGTATAAAAGGATGCTGAGGTAAAAGCCATTGATAAAATCAATAATACTATTCCAATGACAAACATGGGTCTTCCATTGCTTTCCTTGGTATTCATGGCAATCTCCTCCAGGCTAATTTTGCTCTTATTGAAAAGAACCAACACTCCGCTCTTTTCTGTTTTTATTCTATTTTTAGAGTTACATAAAAAATCATTTTTGTCAACAATAATTTTTTTCAAAAATAGCAATGCCCACGAGCATATGGCGACTTTTAGAATAAATTAGATGATTATTTTGTGTTTACATAATTGGAATCACCTTTATTTGTGTAGCATCAATAATACTCTTTGCAAATTTAAAAAACAGCAAAAAAAGAAATTTAATTCTTTTTTTGCTGACAATAATTCTTTTGATCTAACTAAAACTTAGCAAATTTTCAATTGAGCTATATGCCCCCCTTTATTGATTTAACTTCACTTATTGCATAAGTAATTGGATACTCTTTTCTCGCTTCACGGCCCCTACCTCGAGAGGGTTCTATTTTACGCACTTTTTTAACAACGAAATAATCGTCTCCAACTTCGATTATTTCATCATAAGAAATATCCTCAAATCGTGGCGATGTGATATGCTCCCCACATTGAACTTCTAGTTTTTTTCCCATTAGTTCCTTTAGTTTATTTCTCATGCTTGACATAGCGAATCTCCCTTTTGGTTGAATTTGAATAACTAAGCTCCAACATTGTAGAACAGCCTATAATATAACACTCTATAAAAAAGTCAAATTTTTTAACCCCATAAAAAATCCCCACATTCACAGACACACTAAATTAAAAAAACAGCTTCTTTAAAAGAAAGCTGTTTTTGTGCTCATTCTTAAAATTGAAAGTTAATTATCCTTATTTCATTTTGAATTTAAAATCTTCTCCAATCAAATTTGACATTTGGAATTTGACTTTAGAATTTTAATAAATGTATCCCTTTATTACCCTATTGCTAGTTGAGATTGTTCGCTTACTTGTTTTAGCCCAGCCTTTATAATTCATTTCTGAAATAGTAATAGTTCCCTTGCCCACAGATTCAACAATCGCCACATGCCCCCACCAAGATTCAGAGCTAACCATGATTGCCCCCACAGCTGGAGACTTTCCGGTTTTATAACCTCGAGCCTTAGCATTATAAAGCCAAGTTCCAGCATTTCCTCCCCATGGCACATATCTTTTTTGCGCCACATACCAAGTACAATACCCATAAGGAAATCTATGTCCGGTTCCCGCTTTACCATCTAATTTCTTAGTTCCGGAGACCTTAGGATCTCCGCCAACAGGAGTGGCATAAGATCTTCTATCGATCCCAGCTGAATCATCAGTGGTAGCTGGAACGGGAATTTCTTTTTGCCCGCCAGGAATAATTATTTCCTGTCCTTCTTTTATTTCTCCATTGGCTGGAATATTATCATTAAAAGATATAATTTTTTCTCTTTCTGCCTTAAAATCTTTCGCTATTTGGTCCAGACTCTCCCCTTTCTTTACCACATGAGTTAATCCTGCTACCGGCAAGATAAATATTTTATCCCCAGGCTGTATCTCATCAACATTTTCAATGTCATTAGCCCATAAAATAGTATTGGTAGTTATTCCAAATTTTTGCGCGATATTGCTAACCGTATCTCCATTTTTCACCAAATATACTTCTACACCACCATCTTCTTCGGGATCTTTTAAAACTGGACTGGATGGGGCGCTTATGATTTTTCCATCCACGGCCATAATCTGATTTAAATCATCTTCTTTGAACTCTGGATTAACAGCTTTGCTAGCTACGGAAATTGGATTAAGTAGAGCTTTTTTACTATTTTCCGCTTCAATGGCCATATCATTTTTTACAGTATGGTATTCGCTCTTCCATTGACCAGTTAAAAAACTGCTTGATTTGCCATTAGCAGCCATATTTGTGGCCGTAACTAGCATTGCCCCAGAAACAACCACTGCCAAAGCAGAGTACTTTCTGAAAAGATGTAATAATTTAATAGTTCGATGCTCTTTTATAAAAAGAGCAAACTTTTTTTGTAAGCTGTAAAGCTCTGTTTGGAAGTTTTTAGTTTTCATTGGAATTTTTTCAAAAAATTCCTTAATTCTTGTTTTACAAATAAACAAAAACCTTTCTCTTGGTCCATATTCTTAGAATTTTGCAACAAAAAAGCAACCTTCATCAAATCTGGACCCTAATTTTTATGCTTACACCATTATATTATCATTACTCGCCGAAGTCAACGAACTTATCCACAGATTATTAACAGAAAATCATATAATCAAAATGTTCTAGTTATAATAATTGTCAAGATTTATAATAAAAATAGTTTATAAAATGAGAGGGATAAGTCATCAAGTCAAAAGTCATTAGTCATAAAAAGTTAAAATTCATTTTGATAACCGATTGCTGATGACCAATGACTGTTTACTTAATTGTTTTAATACTCTCTTGTTTTAATGTTTTCATGCTGTTTTGCTTTCATGTTTTATGTTAAAATGTATTTATGGCGCAAAATGATTTAAAATCACTAAAAAACGACTTTCTCGACTATCTGGAGATAGACTTAAACAGATCCTCAAAAACGATTGAGAATTATAATCATTATCTTAATCGATTTTTGGATTTTTCCAAGATAAATCACCCAAAAGATATAAATTTAAATTTAATCAAAAAATATCGTTTATATCTCAACCGTCTAGAAGACAAAAAAAGAGGAACTCTTAAGAAAGTAACCCAAAACTATCACGTTATTGCTTTACGTAACTTCCTTAAGTACTTAGCCAAACAAGACATTGTAACTCTTTCAGCCGAAAAAATAGATGTTGGCAAGAACCTCCAGCAAGAAATGATTTTCCTCAGTTTTGAAGAAATAGAGAGAATAATAAATGAAGCTAACGGAAAAAGCCTAAAATCTCTAAGAGATCGCGCTATCTTAGAAATGCTTTTTTCGGCCGGACTTCGAGTTTCAGAGCTTTCTTCGTTAAATATTGAACAAATAAATCTCCGAACTCAGGAGTTTAGTATCATTGGAAAAGGATCAAAAATGAGAGTGGTTTTTATATCTGACTCAGCCAAGGGTGCTCTAGAAAAATATCTTTACCGCAGAACAGACATAGATCCGGCTTTATTTATCAGAACCAACAAGATCGGCTTTAAAAAAGAAGATGATCTCCGCCTAACCCCTCGCTCCATTCAAAGAATAGTAAAATTTTATTCCAAAAAAGCTGGCATCATCAAAGATGTGCATCCTCATACTTTTCGCCACAGCTTCGCCACTGACCTGCTAGCTAATGGTGCAGATATTCGCAGTGTTCAAGCGATGCTAGGTCACGCCTCTATAGCAACAACTCAGATATATACCCATGTCACCAATAAACAACTTCGCGATATTCACAAGAAATTTCATCGAAAATCAAACCAACATTAAAGCATAAAAACATTAAAACAACATCATGCAATCGGGTGACTTTAAAAATCAATTAAAAATAAAAATGGATAACTATGTCCATTTTGTATACAAAATAACCAAAGAATTTCCCAAAGAAGAATTATATGGAACAACTTCTCAGTTTCGTCGAGCAACTTTATCTATAATACTTAATTATATAGAAGGTTACGCTCGCAAAAGACCTGCGGTACAATTAAATTTTTTTGAAATATCTTACGGCTCTTTAAAAGAATCTAAATACTTATTATATTTTTCATTAGGAGAAAATTTTATAGATAAAACTCAACATGATATCGGAATGAAAATGTCTGACGAAATAGGCGCTATGCTTTGGACTGAAATAAGAAATCTAGAAAAACGCTGCAAATCAAATAATTAATTTAAATTTATCTTATTGTTTTAATATTTTATGTTTCAGTGTTCAATTGCTTTAATGTTTTAATGTTAAATTGTTTTAATGAATAACTCTATGAACCTACTTAAAGATCTCAACCCTTCCCAAAAAGAAGCCGTCACCACCACCGATGGACCAGTTTTAGTTATTGCAGGCGCTGGCAGCGGCAAAACTAAAACTCTTACTCACAGAGTTGTTTATCTTATTCAAGAAAAACACATCAAACCGCATAATATTCTAGCTGTAACTTTTACCAACAAAGCTTCCATGGAAATGAAAGAAAGAATAATGAAGCTCCTAAAAGAAAGTAATCAAAATTTGTCGGGCTTCCCTCATATCGGAACTTTTCACAATATCTGCGCCAAAATATTGCGCAAAGAAATTGACAAATTGGGATACAAAAAAACTTTTAATATTTTTGATGACCAAGATCAGCTCGCTTTAATAAAAAGAATTTTTAAAGACTTGGAAATAAATAAAGACCAATTTAATCCGCGTGGTATATTAAGTGTCATATCTAAAGCCAAAAATGAACTTCGCGATGCGGAAATGTTTGAATTAAATATAAGCGGATATTACGAAGAAATTGTTTCCAAGGTTTACAAAAAATATCAAAAAGCGCTAAAGGAAAACAACGCTCTGGACTTTGATGATTTGATTCTTCTAACTGTCACTATTCTCGAAAAGTTTCCCGACGTTTTGAATTACTATCAGGAATTATTTAAATATATCATGGTCGATGAATATCAGGACACCAATCATGCTCAATATAAATTAATTAACTTGCTCTCTTCTAAACATAAGAACATTTGGGTTTGCGGGGATGATTTCCAGGCCATCTACGGTTGGCGCCAGGCAGATATAAAAAATATTTTAAATTTTGAAAAAGACTACCCGCAAACCAAAGAAATTAAGCTTGAACAAAATTATCGCTCAACTCAAATTATTCTTGATGCCGCAGCTGAAATTATTGCCAGAAATATAAATCAAAAAAATAAGAAAGTTTGGACCGAGAAGAAGGGTGGTCATCTTATCACCTCTTTTGAAGCTTCAGATGAAAAAGAGGAAGCTCAGTTTATTGCCCGAGAAATAAAAAAAATTATATCGAATAGTTCACAGTCAACAGTTCACGGTTCACAGGCAAATAAAAANNACTGTGAACCAAGAACTAGGAACTAAGAACTACAAGGATTTTGCCATTCTCTACCGCACCAACGCCCAATCGCGAATCATTGAGGAGGTAATGTTAAAAAATTCAATTCCTTATCGCATTATCGGAGGCATAAAGTTCTATCAAAGAAAAGAAGTAAAAGATATTATCGCATATCTTCGTATTATCCAAAACCCCAATGATTCTATTTGNNGAATTTGTTAATAAAACTGCTGAGCTAAGAGAAGAACTAAATTTATCTCAATTGATTCGTAAGATTTTTGAGCTTTCCGGATACAAAAAAATGTTAGCAGATCTTCAAGAAGAGGGTGAAATAAAAGCTGAAAATATTAAAGAACTTTTGAGTGTGGCTAAAAAATATAAAGATGATTTAGCCCTAGACTCCATTGATCCATTTTTAGAAGAAGTCGCCTTAGTTTCTGATACTGACAAAATCGATCAAGATCAAAATTCTGTTCACCTAATGACACTTCATAGCGCCAAAGGTCTTGAGTTTCCAGTAATTTTTATTGCTGGACTTGAAGAAGGAATCTTGCCTCATTCCAGAAGTATGCTTAGCCACAGAGAGATGGAGGAAGAAAGAAGGTTAATGTATGTGGGCATTACTCGAGCCAAAGAAAAAGTTTATCTGCTTTTTACCAATCTGCGCACCATTTTTGGCTCCACGCAGGCCAATCCGCCTTCCAGATTTTTAGATGATATTCCAGCTCACTTAATGGAAAATTGCAAAATTAAAGAAACTTTCTTGGAATCAATTTTTAAAAGCAAGGGTGATAAAATTCTTTCTAAGGAAAATCTCAAATTTAAAGATGGTGAAAAAGTTTCCCATTCTGAATTTGGCGAAGGCATCGTAATTTCTGCTGATAACGACACGATGACGGTGGTTTTCAAAAAAGCTGGCATCAAAAAACTTTCTACTTCCTACGCCAACCTCAAAAAACTTTAACCCCCCGCTTCTCTCCTCTCCCTCTTGNNGTACTCAAGGGGGAGATAAAGAGGGGGTTTCTTTAATCACATATACTAAAAAATATTTACAAACGTAGAGACGCCCCGCCGGGGCGTCTCTTTTATAATTCTCAATTAAATTCTATAATTAAAATATAAACGATATAAAATAATTATGTTTTTATTCGTAAATTCGTATAAATTCGTAATTCGTAGGAAAATGAAAAATCATTCTAATACTAAATTAAAAAAACAATTTGGCGTCCCGAAATTTCGCACCCCTTCCCCTTTTCAAGCTAAGGTTTTTGCGGTGGTTAAAAAAATTCCCAAAGGAAAAACTCTGACTTACAAAGAAGTGGCTCAGAAGATAGGTTCTCCTACGGCTTATCGCGCCGTCGGTAATGCTCTTAATAAAAATTGTTTTAAGGATGTGCCTTGCCATCGCGTTATCCGTTCTGATGGTAAAATCGGCGGATTTAACCGCGGTCCTCAAAACAAAATAAAAATCCTCAAAGAAGAAGGCTATCTAAAGTAAATATTCAATAAGAAAAATCAACTGCAAAAGTGGTTTCTATCCTGCCCATTTTGCGGGCTTTAAATTAAATATATATCAAATACAGGTTCCACACTTTACAGATAAAATTTAATAAATCAACCCCGCCTGACTTGCCATTATCAACTAATATTTTATTAAATAAAAATTAATACAATGTCGGTTTATTTTTTAGTATTAGATCATTAGGCATTGGCGGGCAGGTCGAAAAGAGCATTAAGAAACTGACACCGAGCGAGGTGTCATCCCTGCCCGCAAAGCTTTGCTTGCATTGCAGGCGGGCCAGAAAGTAAAATTTCTTAGCGAAGCAATGAGCTATAGAAATTTACTTATGTGGGATCTCAAAAGATATAAAAATATTTTAGTAGTACGTGTGGCAGTTTTTGTAACTTTTTGCTCGCCTCGCTAAGGCTTGTCGAAGCGGGCTGTCAAAAAGTTAGTAAAAAGAATTTAATAGCAAGGTCCTATTGTTAAACCTGCCCGCTGGCAGGCAGATATTGAGCATTGATTATTGATTATTTAAAAACTTAATACTTATTTTATAACTTTAATCTCCATATTAACAATGGCTTCGTTTATTAATCCATCTACATCCAGCTTATCTTCCGCCAATATTACTTCTTCCAACTTCGCTTTAGTCTCGGGATGTTTAGGAATAAAACGAGTACAGCAATCCTCATGCGGCAAAATTGAAGTTTCATAAGTTCCAATTTCTTGAGCTTTTCGCATAATTTCTAGCTTATCAAAACCAATCAGCGGCCTAAAAATAGGCATTTTTACCGCATCATTCGTTACATAAATATTTTCCAAAGTCTGAGAAGCTACCTGAGATAAAACTTCTCCTGTTATAAGCGCCAAAACCTTATTTTGGCGAGCTATTTCTTGGGCTATTTTCATCATTAATCTTCGATAAAGTACTACTCTTAATTTTTCCGGGGCTTGCATCACTATCTGCTGTTGAATTTTAGCAAATGGAACCATAAATAATTTAGCCTTTCCTTGAAATTTAGAAAGTTCTTGGGTTAATTCTAAAACTTTTTCATTTGAGGCCGTGCTCGTGTAGGGCAAGGAATGAAAATGAACAAAGTCTACTTTAGCCCCTCTCTTTAGAGTAAGGTAAGCTGCCACTGGGGAATCAATTCCCCCCGAAAGAAGCGCCAAACATCTGCCTCCACTTCCAACGGGGAGTCCGCCGACTCCTTGAATTTTATCTACATACACAAAAGCTCTCTTGTTGGCCAATTCCACAAAACATTCTACCTGCGGATCTCTTAGTTTAACCTTGGCTTTATTTTTTTCTACGACAAACGCGCCTATCTCTCTATTTATTTCTTCACTATTTAAAGAAAAATTTTTATCGGCGCGAGAAGCGGTTATTCTAAAATTATCAAAAACTTTATTTTCCAAAAGATTCCAGCAAGTTTTTTTCAATTCTTGGATATCTTGCAAAGACTCCTCGGCAAAAGAAAAATTAACTATCCCAAAAACCTCTTTTAAAATCAATAGCTTCTCTTTTTCAATTTTTGATTCTTTTTTAATTTCCACCAATATTCTTCCTGCAATTTTTTGGACTTTCCAAAATTTATTTTCTCCGAATTCTTTGACAAGTCTTCTGTCAATATTTTCTACCAATTTTTTTTCAAAATAGTTTCTGTTTTTTCCTTTTAGGGCAATCTCGTCATAATGACAGATTATAATCATATCTTTAGCTCCGCCAGCTGGCGGATTAACATATTAGCTCCGCCTCCAGTCAGTTAGCGGATAACGAATTAGCTTCTTAACATATTAACATAAACATTAAAGCATGAAAACATTGAAACAAAAGAGCAAAAAATTAAAGTCATTAGTCAAAAGTCACCGAGTCATCGAAATATAATTTTTAATCTTGATGACCGATGACCTGATGACTTTTAACTATTTTAAAATATTATATTTCTATATTACCAAATTCTTAAATTCGCATATTCGAATCATTCGCATTCATTTGCGTATTTGTATCATATGACAACAATTTGACAACTTCTCTTAATAGGAATAATATCTAATTAGGAATAATTACTAATAATAAAATGCTCGAGAGAATAACCAACCAAAAGCAAATCATTCTCAATTATCTGGAAAAAAATAAAAGCCACCCGTCAGCCGAAGAGGTTTTTTTAAATGTTAAAAAAATATTACCGCGCATAAGTTTGGCTACTGTCTACAGAAATTTAGAACAATTTGCTCAGACAGGAAAAATTCTAGAAATAAATGGAGCAACAAAAAGATTTGACGGAGATATTTCTGACCACCAACATTTTATTTGTAATTCATGCGGCACTGTTTATGATATTTTTTGTAAATTTCCCTCTGCAAAAAATTTTAAAAATCATAATCACAAAATTGGAAAAATAGAAAACTATCAAATTTTATTTTACGGAACATGCAAAAAATGCAAAAAATAAATCCGGCTTAAATCAAGGTCAATTTAAAAAATTTAGTTTATATAATATATAATAATTAATAGAATTCGTAATTTGTAAATTCGTACAAATTCGTAATTCGTAGAGTTATGCAAAAAACAATTGAAAATTTAACCAAGGCCTTTATCGGCGAATCTCAAGCTCGAAATCGCTATTCGATGTATGCTAAAATTGCTAAAAATGAAGGTTACGAACAAATTTCTGCCATTTTTGAAGAAACTGCCGATCAAGAAAGGGAACACGCCAAGCAACTTTTTAAAATGATCAACGAATTAAAAAAAGAATCTGGAGAAAACAAATATGAAGAAATAATCGTTGAAGCTTCTGCCCCCACTGCCTATGGAACTACCATTGAAAATCTTAAATCAGCCGCCCATGGAGAGCATTATGAACATGAAACTATGTATCCCGAGTTTTCTGCTTTAGCCAAAGAGGAGGGTTTAGTTAAAATTGCAGCTCGACTCACCTCAATTGCCAAAGCAGAAGCCCATCACGAAGAAAGATATTTAAAACTATTATCAAACATTGAAAAGGATACTGTTTTTAAAAAAGAAATTGAAAGCGAGTGGACCTGTAGAAAGTGCGGCTATACCCACACCGGCAAAAACGCCCCACTCCGATGTCCGGCCTGTGACCACCCAGCTGCCTATTGTCAAATAAAATGCGAACAATATTAATTAATTTAAAATTTATATTATGAATGTAAAAAACAAGCATGAGATTTATAAATGCAATATTTGCGGAAATATCGTAGAAACACTTTTTGCCGGAGGGGGAGAATTGGTCTGCTGCGGAAAAGCTATGGAATTAAAAGAAGAAAATACCCAAGAAGCTGCCACCGAAAAGCATGTGCCGGTAATAGAAACAACTGAAAGCGGCATTCGTATTAAAGTAGGAGAAGTTTTGCACCCCATGGAAGAGGCTCATTATATCCAGTGGATAGAAGTAATTACCAATAACAAATCTTACAAAAAATTCCTTAAGCCTGGAGATGCTCCTGAGACAGAATTTTGCATAAATATTGAAGATGTTATAAGCGTAAGGGAGTATTGTAACCTGCACGGCCTTTGGAAAAATATCTAAAAAATATATTTTAAAACAGGCATCGAAGCCTGTTTTATTTATGCATAGATATGTAATATAATAATTCAAATAAGCCACTAAGTTTTACCTCCATCTCAAAGAGGTCCAACCTCTTTTGTCTCCGAGGTTGTACCTCTGGATTATAGCTGAAACAAATTAATTCAATTTAGCTTAAATTCTTATCAGATAGCAAACATGCCCGAATTTAGAATTTTCGAAATTTAAGATTTATGAATATAAAATAAATAATGCGATTATTTGCACTACTGTGTTGTTTTAATGTTTTTATAATCATTTGTTTTCATGCTTTTCTCCTCCATTGAAAAAAAGCCCGAAATAAGCTAAGATTATAAAAAGTATCTAAAATAATAATCCTATGATTGATAAGATAAACTCCTTAATTTTTTATGTATTTCTTTTTTTCCTCCCTTGGCAAACAATTTTCATTTTCAAAGAAATACAGATAGCTAACGAAAAATTCCAATATGGCACCATTGGGATTTATTTTTTTGAAATCGTTTTACTTTTTTGGGTTTTATTAAACTCCTTTTTATTAAAAAAATGCGATAATAAAAAATTATTATTTGCTGTCTTATTATTTGCTGTATATGTTACTTTTTCTGTTTTTTGGGCCCCCAACAAAATCTTGGCACTAAGTTACTTACTCCCATTAATTCTGGGAATTTTTTCTTTCTTAATTTTACAAAAAAAGATTTTGAATTTTAAAAAATTTACCTTTGTTTTTATTTTATCAATTTCCCTTCACGGCATACTAGGAATATATCAGTTTTTAAACCAAAGCGTTTATGCCAATAAATGGCTAGGTATCTCAGAACACCTTGCTTGGCAGGGGGGATCCTCGGTATTAGAAACTTCCACCGAAAGATTTCTGCGGGCGTATGGTGGAATGCCTCACCCAAATATTTTAGGAGGATTTTTAATCATTGCCATCCTCTTGGGAATAGGAGCTTATTTAAAAACTTCTTTTTTAGAAAAATACTGGAAGTATTTCCTGTTATTTATAATTCCCATAAATTTTCTCGCTCTTTTGACAACTTTTTCTCGTTCCGCTTTGTTGGCTCTCTTTTTCGGCCTCCTTGTTTTATTTTCTTATTATATCTATAGTAAAAAATTTATTAAAATTAAGAATATTCTATTTTTGAGCATCACTCTCTTTACTATTGGTATTTTATTTTTTTATTTATTTTCTAATCTTCTGACTAATCGCATAAATATATCCTCCCGACTAGAAAAAAAATCAATCAATGAAAGACATTTGCTTATCAAAGAGTCTCAAAAAATCATCACCCAAAAATCTATTCTAGGAACAGGCCTGGGAAATTATACTTACACTATTTTAAAAAATAAAAAAGAAATACCTCAAGAAATTTGGCGTATTCAACCGGTTCATAATATTTATTTACTAATTTTTGCGGAACTAGGAATTATCGGATTCTCTCTTTTCTTATTTATCGTAATTTTTATAATTTATGATTTCTTAGAATCTTTTTCTAAGCAAAATACCAATCGCGTTATTTTTTCCACCATTACCCTCTCCCTTCTTATTCTTTCTTTGTTTGATCATTGGCTTTGGACCACCCATTCAGGAATTATTGTTTTTTGGATACTTCTTGGATTTTCCAGAGAAAAATATATCGGAGACTTTTAAGATCCTATATCTTAATAAATAAAAAAATCTTATGCTTTTTAAAAGATAACAACTCCCCCAACCGAACCATTTTTTATAATAATAATCTTGGGCCTTGAAGTATTGTAACTTTTGTTCATATTTTTTATTCGAACTCTTTCCCTCTAGGTGGTTAACTTCAAACGAAGGAAAATAAATAACTTTTTTGTTTAATTTTTTTATTCTTTTGCACAAATCCACATCTTCATAATAAAGAAAAAAATTTTCATCAAATCCCCCCACTTTCATAAAGTCCTCTCTTTTTATAAACATACTGACTCCGCTTACCCAATCTACTTTAATTTTTTTCAAACTATTCCAAAATTTATTACTCCTTGCAAGACCAGCTTTGCCTTTTAATATTTCAGCCACACTCAAATCTGCTCCCACGCTCCATCTTTGAATCTCTCCTTCTTTTAAAATTTTTGGACCAATTACCCCCACTGACACATCGCTCTCAAATTCATTTATTATATCTTGAATATTATCTGAGACAATACTTGCGTCAGGATTAATAAAACAGATATATTTTCCTGTACTTATCTTTGCGCCTCTATTGTTGGCCTTGGCAAAACCAATATTTTTATTAATTTCTAGCATCCTTATGTTTTCCATGTTTCGATAAGAATTTTCTAATTTTATTTTTTTTTCGTCATTGTTAACAACAATAATCTCAAATTCAAAATTGATTACTTTTTTAAAAATAGAAACGATGCACGTTTCTAAATATTCTCTACTTTTATAATTAAGCACAATAAAGGATACTTCCATAAAACTAAGATTCTATAATAAAATAAATTACGCACTTCAGACTCGGGCTTGTGATGGGATTATTTAAAAAATTTATTTAATTTCTTGATAAGCCTTTCTTACCAAAAGGGCTTTTTCTTTATTTATGCCTCTTTTGATATCGTAGTTATTTTTAACTTTTCTTGCCAATAGGTAACCTTCTATATAAATTCTAATAAAAAAATTAGAATTTTTTCTAAAAAATCTAATGCCTGAAAAAACTAAATAATAAATTTTATTTAAACTTTCTGCGCTTTTTTCAAAATGAAATACACTTGCGACTTTAACTATTTTTAATTTAAAACCGGCCCTTGCTGCCCGAAAAGAAAAATCAGCATCTTCATAATAAAGGAAAAACTTTTCATCCAAAAGTCCAATTTTTTTAAAAACATCTTTCTTTATTAACATGGCACACCCTGTTATATATTGTGTTTCCGATATATTATCCACATGCTCCGCTCTCATTTTTAACCAATTAATTTTTCCTCCAGAAAACCAAACTTTGTCACTATCGCCCCTATATATAACTGGACTCAAAATCCCAATCGCTTCGTCCTTCCGGGCTTCATCAATTAATTTAGTTAGGGAATCTTTTTCTATCAGGGCATCATTATTTAAAAGAAAAACATAATCTGCCATCTTTTCCAAGGCCCATTTTATGGCAACATTATTTCCTGCCGCAAATCCTACATTTTGATTATTTTTTATAAAATTAAACTTTCCAAAAGAAAGTCGTGCCTCCTCAAAGGATCCATCCATAGAATCATTATCAACCACAACTACCTGATAATTGGGGTAGCTTAATTTATATACACTCTCTAAAGTTTTTTTTAAAATATTTTTTCCATTATAATTTAAAATTATAATAAAAACCTTTGGATACTTCATATTTATTTAAAAATGATTTTTATTTTTGACCTGAAAACAATAAAATTTTGACTTCCTTAACCGTAATAGCTCTTGTTAACCATAAAAATAACCCGTAAGTCAAAACACTTCCAATTCCGGCATATGCAAAATTTAAATCACCAAACATCATCAAAAATAAAAACATAAAAAATCCGGATAAAAATATCCTCCCCCATCCCCTCATTGAAAATTTATAATCAACATATTTATGTACGAAATAAGTCGTCAAAACAACCACCAAAAATTCCGTTAATAAGGAAACGGCTGCTGCGCCATTATAAGAATATTTTGGTATAAGAATAAAATTTAATCCTATATTGAAAACTGCACAAAAAGATAAAACATACATTAATTTATTCTGAAGATTGGCAGCCAACAAAACACTATTAAAAAGATTGCCAAAAAATATAAAAGCCAAAGCCACTATCAGTATCCTTAAAACATTTGCTGAAACCGTAAATTCCTCTCCCCCAATTATATTTACCACATCTTCCGCCAAAAAAAATGTCCCAATTACCAAGGGAATTATCATAATAATAAAAACTTTGGCTGTTTCATTGATAACTTTAGCAAATCTTAACTTATCAGAAAAAACATAAACCGATAAAAGAGGTAAAATGAGACCAACCATCATGCCTGGAAAAAAAGTAATATTTTCGATAATTTTATAGGCCATATTATAAATACCCACTGCCTCACTTCCCTTTAAAAAAGATAATATAATAGTATCCATTTTAAAATATAAGAAAGTAACAAAAGCAGATATCCCAACCGGCAAAGACATCTTTAAAAATCTCTTCCAATAAACAAGATCAAACTCCAAGGAAAACTTAATATATTTTCGACTCAAAAACAGAACTGCCCCAAAGGTAAATACTGAGCTAGCTAAAACAGATGAGATAATCGCCAAGAAACCCCAATCATTTCTAACCGCCAACATTATAAAAATAACCTGAAGTATTCTTCCTAATAACTCAGTAATAGTAACTTTATCCATTCTTAAGTTCTTCTGAAATACTCCATTAAAAACCATGTAAGAAGAAGAAAAGGTATAAGAAAGCGCTATGATCAAAATTCCTTTTTTAAGCTCCTCAGAGTAAGGCAAAAAAACAAAAAGCAAGGGCGCTATTATAAATAAAACCAAAGAACTTAGGAGTCTTAAAGAAAAAACATTGCTCATTATCTTTTTTTCATCTGCATTTTGACGGGATATCTCACGAGTAGCCATCGAATATAATCCCAGATCCAAAATAGCTCCAAAAAAAGAAAGAAATGCCAAAACTGTCGCATAATCACCAAAACCCCCTATTCCCAAATATCTGGTAATAAAGCCGATGTTAACCAAAGCTAAAACTGTAGAACAAATTTTAGCAACGGTGCTAGCTGCCACATTATAGGCTATTTTTCGAGCAAGAGCCATTGATTAAATTTTAAAATTCTTTTTATATTAGAGAGATGTCGGTTTTATGACTACCCTTCTGTCATCGTCATTACCCGTGCTTTCTGTCGTAACCTCATCATTGTCAGCCAAAACCATATGTACCAATCTTCTGTTATAAGCTGACATTGGTCTCATAACAACTGCTTTTTTTTCCAAAGCTACTTGTTTAGCTAAAGACTTGGCCAATTCAACCACAGAAGCTTCCTGATCTTTTTTGTAAGAGTTAACATCTAGAATAAATTTTATATTTTCATCAGTTTGTTTTCTTGCCAAAAGTCTCACAACATGCTGCAATGCTTGTAAATTATCTCCATTTTGACCAATTATAAAACTAGCATCTTTCTGAGTTTTTATGTTGCAGATAAATTTGTTATCCTCGTCCTTGGAATCAATAATCTCTACCTCACCCTCAAACCCTATTATTTTTAATAACTTCTCTGTCAAAGATTTTACTATTTGATTATTTTTTTTATCCATAAATTTATTTTTTAGATTCATCTTCCTTTTTAAAAATATACAACTGCTGAAATACCGAAAACAATGTTGAAAACAACCAGTAAATTGAAAGGGCTGCCGCAAACTTAATTCCGATAAAAAGTGTCAAAGCTGGACCTAAAATCATCATCTGCTTATTCATAATTTCTGAGAAATCAGGCTCAGATTTATCGTTATCTTTTTCAATTTTGTTCAACTCCTTGTTTTTCTTACTTTTATTTATCATCAACTTAGTTTGCCAAAATTGAGCCGCTGCCGCCAAAATTGCTATTGGAATACTTGGTTTCAATAAATCAACTAAACCAATAAATGTCTTATTTATCTCCCCGGGATTTTGCACAAAAGAATAAAGATCCTTTCCATCAACCACAAGTCCCGCATCTGAAATATTTATAATCACCCTATAAATAGCAATTAAAAATATCAATTGAATTATTATTGGAAAACATCCCGAAAAAGGATTCACCTTGTTTTCCTTATAAAAATTCATTACTTCTTTGGTTTGCTTCTCTTTATCATTTTTATATTTAGTCTGAATTTTTTTCAACTCTGGCTGTATCTCTTGCATTCTTTTTTGAGATTGAATCTGTTTTTTTGACAAAGGAATAAGAGCTGATTTCAAAAGTATTGTAACGGCAATAATTGCGATACCAAAATCACCTCCCGGTATGACATCATAAAGAAAAATCAAAACATTATAAATTGGTTGATAAATTAATTCGTGAAAAAGAGTAGTCATAATTAAAACTTTTTTGTTTTCTATTTAATAATTAAACGGCCAATTTTTTTCTTCCTTTTTGTCTTCGTCTTTTAATAACTTCTTGTCCGTTAGTGGTACTCATCCTTTCCAAAAAACCATGGGTTTTAGCGCGTTTTCTTTTCTTTGGTTGATATGTTCTTTTTGTACTCATATATTTTTATACATTTTTTAAAATAATTATTTATTCAATGTTCTAAAATTATCATATATATTACTATTTGTCGAGAGGTTTTGCATTTTTATTATTAAAATGCTTTAATTGAAGCATAATCTTAAAAATATGTTTTCAAAAAAATATAAAATTGCTCAAAAAAAAGAATTTGATTTGATTTATAAAAAAAGCACTGTTTTTCACTCTGACTATTTAACAGTGTTTATTTTACCTAATAATTTAGACTATAGTCGCTTCTCTATAGTAGTCCCCAAAGCAGTTTCAAGTAAGGCAGTGGAAAGAAATAAAATAAAAAGAAGATTAAGAAATATATTTATTAATCTTAATATACCTCTCAACTCCCCTGTTGATGCCCTAGTAAAAACCATGCCCGGAATAGAAAAAGTACAAACAAATGTTTTGAAAGAAAAACTCGAAACTCTCTTTACGAAAATTAAAGATATGAAACTAAAAAAATAATATCATACTATTTCAGTATGATTTAAATAAAAAAGAAAATGTTCCACGTGGAACACTCTCTTTGTTCATAAAAAAGCAACCCGAAAGCACTAATTTTTCCCGATAATCCCTATATTTAAAGGGTTTTATTAAAGTTTAAAAACATCTCAAAAAACCACCGAGTGAGATTACTTGGTGTTTTTTTAATATTCATTGTTTCACGTGGAACAAATTTTAATCCAGACATTTATTATGTTCCACGTGAAACATTTTAACTTTTGATAAAAAATTTAAAAAAATTATTTTTAAATTTAATTTTCAGAATAATCATAAAAAGATCTTTATTTAAAAAATATCTCTATATGGTGTTCCACGTGAAACATTGTTACTATTTTGCAAAAAATAATAATGTTTCACGTGGAACAATAACTTATATTTGTTTTATTTCTATACCAAAGAGAGTTTAATTTACCATAAAACCTCGTAAATAAAGGGATTGTGTAAAGTTTTGGAACTTTATATATTATTTTTTAAGCTTGCTATGAATATTTTTTAGTTATATTTGTTTCACGTGGAACAAAATAATCATAAAAAATATCTTTTTGTTCCACGTGGAACATTCAAAAATTATCCACTAAAATAATAAGTTATGAACAGTTTATTAAATATTTCTTATTTGACTAAATTAACTATTTATTGTGTAATATATAAAGCACCGAAACAGCCTTGCTGTGATTTTAGCATATTTTTAATTTAAAAACATTTTAATATTATTTTAAAAGTTTTTAATCTAATTTATTTCAAACATAAATAGGTAATTAAAGGCTTAAAATAGGAACAATGTCACTTACCTCAAAAGCCATCTTTAAGACAAATATTCTTTCTTTCAAAATTCCTATATTTTTATTATAAAATATTATTTTTACCTCATAATCTTGATCAATAATGACTAGGGTATTTTACAAAAATCTATTTTATGCTAAGATATAAAAGTTAACTTATCCACAGCTTATTAAGTTTTTTATTTTATTACTTTTATTGTTGTTTTGTGCTATAATTTTAAAAAATAATCTGATCACACTTACTTTTATATTTAAACACTTATGAATAACGAAGATTTATGGAAGGCTGTTTTGGGAGAGATAGAGCTTTCTCTTTCTAGACCACAATTTATAACTTGGTTTAAAGACACGTTTATATTATCCAATGAAAATGGAAAGGTTATAATTGGCGTACCTAATGGCTTTTCTAAAGAGTGGTTAGAAAATAAATTTAACACAAATATAATAAAAGCTCTTAAAAATCTTCAAGAAAATATTACAGAAGTTTCTTGTGCTATTTATTCTCCTCAAGAAAAACCCTCACGAAATATAGATGGGGCAGGAAAAAATAACCAAGGGGATCAAACTGTTAATCTAAAAGATACTAAGGTAGTAACTCCTCAAATTAATTTTTTTCAAAATACCCATCTCAATTCCAGATATACGTTTGATAGTTTTGTGATAGGGGAAAACAATGAACTTGCTCGAGCTGCTTGCTACGCTGTTTCGCAAAATCCTGGAACACAATACAATCCACTTTTTATTTATGGTGATGTGGGGCTAGGGAAAACTCATTTATTACAATCCATCGGAAATGAAATACTAAAAAATGATCCAAATAAAAATATTATATATATATCATCCGAAGGATTTACCACTGAATTAGTTAATTCTATCAAAAATCAAACCATTGATAAGTTTAAAAACAAATATCAACAAGCTGATTTATTAATAATTGATGATATTCAGTTTATTTCTGGCAAGGAAAAAACTCAAGACATATTCTTTCATATCTTTAATTCTCTTTATCAACTAAACAAACAAATTGTTATTAGTAGTGATAGACCACCAAGCAATATCCAAATATTAGAGGATCGCTTGCGCTCCAGGTTTGAAGGAGGAATGATTACTGATATTGGTAATCCAGACCTAGAGACCCGATTAGCTATATTACAAACCAAACTTAATGAGAAGAAGTTCTTTTTAAGTGATGAAATCTTAAGATTTATAGCGGAAAATATAAAAAATAACATACGTGAACTGGAGGGGGCACTAAACAAATTAGTGGCTACTTTCGAATTAAACAAAAAAAATCCCACAATTGAAGAAACTAAAAAGATATTGTCTTCTATATTAATATCAAAACAAGAGATTGCTATAACCAAAAAGGATATAATTGAGTCTGTTTTAAATTTCTTTGAAATCACCAAAGAAGATCTAATGAGCAAAAGCAGAAAAAAGAAAGTAGCTCTCCCAAGACAAATTACAATGTTTTTATTTAAAAAAGAATTAAAAATGTCTTATCCTGAAATTGGTGAATATTTTCAAAGAGATCACACCACAGCACTACATGCTTTTAACAAAATATCTAAAGATGTATCTGGTAATTCAAAGATAAATGGTGACATAGAATACATTCTTAAGACATTGCGCTAATAATTTCTTAATAACCTGTGGATAAGTGATGAATACCTGTGGATAAGTATGTTAATTTATACTGAATTCAAATCGTCTACCTGTGAATAAAAGTTATTAATTTTTATTTAAAATGTTTATCCCTGATTCATTCAATACTTATACTTAGGCTTATTGTAAGATTGTAAACAATATATTATCATAATATAACCTGAATACATAAGAGTATTTTAAGTTATCAACAGGTTTTTAATCCCTTAATAGTAATAAATAATAATATATTTATATAAATAAGTATATTATTAATTAATATATACAAATGAAACTAGTTTGTACTCAAGAAAATTTTAAAAAAGCTATATCCATTGTTGATAAAATAACTGCTAAACAGATTACTTTGCCTATTTTAAAAAATATTTTAATTGAAACAAAAGATGGGAGATTATTTTTCTCAGCCACTAATTTAGAGATAGGGATAATAATTAAAATTGGAGCTAAAATAGAACGAGAGGGAAAGATAGCTATCCCATCAAAATTGATAAGTGAATTTATATCTAATCTTCCCCAGGAAGAAAACATTGAAATTGAGCTAAATGGACAAATATTGAATATTAATTGTGGGAAATATAAGGCAAAAATAAATTGCTTAGACTCAGAGGATTTTCCTATAATTCCAGAAAGAAAAGGGGTGTATCAGTTTAGTATTAAAAATGATATATTTAAAGATATTATTAATAAGTCACTGAGTTCAGTGAGTTTGAATGATATTCGAGTTGAATTTACTGGGGTTAATTTATCTTTTTTTGATGAAAAGATTTACTTTGCTTCTACTGATAGTTTTAGGTTGAGTGAATATGAGGTGGGAATTAAGGAAAATGAGGCCTATAAGCAAATAAAAGAAAGTACCGCTATAATTCCAGCTGAAACCCTAAGAGAATTAAGTAAAATATTACATAATAGTAATGATAATGAAGAAACTGTTGTAACTATTGAGAATAATCAGATATTTTTTGATATCGGAGATATTAAGATGGTTTCACGATTAATAAACGGAAAATATCCACCATATAAACAAATTATCCCCAACTCATTCAAAACGGAGATTTTGATAAATAAAGGGGAATTATTGCAATCAATAAAAATAGCGAGTGTTTTTACTAAAAAAACTGATGGGGAAATAAATATAATAATAGAAAATGATAAAAATCTTGTGGTTAAATCTAGTTTACAAGAATCTGGGGAAAATCAAACTGATTTATTGATTGAAAAAACTGGAGAAAATCAAGATTTTGTATTGAATCCTAGATATTTAATTGATGGATTAAATGTTATGGATGGAACCAATATTAAAATTATGATAAATGATAGTTTTTCTCCTATAATATTAAAAATGGTTAATGATAAGGGTGGAAAAACTGTGGATAATTTTATTTATATAATAATGCCTATNNGCTTTTTATGTTTTTAAAAACATTATAAGAGTTAAATATGGAGAAATGGGCGTCTTAAATATTAAACCTAGTTATTATAAGGATGGAACAATATTTTTAAAAATCAATAATTCTAATTGGGCTAATGAGATTTGGCTAAATAAACAGATGCTTATAGATGAAATAAATAAAAAAATAGGCGAAAATGAAGTTAAAGAAATTAAGCTTCAATAAAACTAAATATGCAACAATAATTCTGATACTTTTATCAGGATTTTTTATTATGCATGGAGCTTCTTGGGCAAAGGATGAGGATATTATAATTACGGAGATAATGTATTATTCAGATAATGGAGCTGATTGGATAGAAATTTATAATTCAGGAGGTGATGATGTAAATATAGGTGCGTGGAAATTAATAGATGAATATATTTTAGAATTAAGTGATGATGGCGATAGATATTTAAATTGTCATAGTATTAATAATGAAAACAATAAAGATTTTATCATTAAACCAAATGAGTATGTCGTTATAAGTAATGATAAATCGAAAAATTTGTATTTAAAATCTTTAAATCTCAAAAGAGATGGTGAGGATGCTGTTTATCTTAGCAACAATGGTTGCATAAGTTTTGTGGATGAATTTAAATATAATCCAATAGAAGAAGAAATAAAAAAGGGATATTCTTTGGAGTTAGATAATGGAAAATGGAGACATAGTTATAATTTGGGAGGAACACCAGGTGGAAAATGTTCTGAAAAGCTGCCACCAATAGAATATGAAAAAACGATTAAAATAAATGAAATTTTACCCGATCCACAAGACGGTGATTTTGGTGGTGAGTTTATAGAGATCCATAACTTTGGAGACAAGGATATTGATTTGAAAAATTGGAAAATTTTAGATAAAAGTGAAAATTATTTTAATATGGACGGTGTTTTAGGTGCTAAAAAATATGTTGCTTTCTATAAAACGGTATCCCTTAATAACGTTGGTGATGAAATTAGTATAAAAAATCCAAATGATCAGCTTGTGGATAGGGTGGAATATAATAATTCTCCAAAAGGATTTTCTTATAATTTAAATGAAGATAGTGAAAAATGGGAGTGGAGCAGTTCTATGACTCCAGGAGAAAAAAATAAATTCAATGAAAAGAAAAAATATATTAGCGATGTAAGAATAAACGAAATATTGCCTAATCCGAAAAATGAAGCTGATGAATTTATCGAGTTGTATAATTTTGGAAATAATGATATTGAACTGGAGGGATGGGTTCTGAAAGACGGCACTGCGGGAGGTGTATACAAACTTAAGGGGGATAAAAATATAAAAAAGAAAGATTTTTTAGTGATAAATAAAAGTGACTCTGACATATCTCTTAATAATTCAGGCAAAGAAAGTGTTTACTTATTAAACCCAGATGGTGCTGAGGTTGATAGAACTGAGTATGAGGGGGCTAGGGAGGGGATTTCGTACAACTACTGCGAAAAAACAAATAAGTGGCGCTGGAGCGAATTTCTGACCCCTGGAGCCAAAAATGAATTTAAAGAAATAGGGGAAATTGAAATTAAAATAGATGATGATATATACAAAGACATTTATGCAGTCTTTGAAGTAAGTATGGCTGGTGTAAGAGATAAGGATTTAAAGGTAAAATGGGAATTTGGAGATGGAAAAAATAGCTATAAGGCTAAAACTAAACATAAATATTCTAAAAATGGAAAATATGTAGTTAAACTTACCGTTTCTGGTAGTAGTGAAGATATCAAAAAAGAATTTAATATTAAGGTTGATGACTTCCCGGAGAGAAAAGTGAGTATTGTGGCTATAAATCCAAATCCGGAAGGAAAGGATAATGAGAGTGAATGGATAGAACTGAAAAACAAATCAAAAAAGAAAGTTAATTTAAAAAATTGGAGTATTGCGACAGGAAGTAGCAAGAAAAAATTAGTTAACCACCCAATTTACGAAGACTTTATAATTAAAGCGGGAAAAATTAAACAATTGACCAGAGAGTTTGCTAAATTTTCACTTGGAAATAAAAAGGGTTATGTGGAACTGAGGTATCCAAATGGGGAAGTGGCATATAAATTAAAATATAAAAAAGAAGATGGCATTGATGAAAATGAAATTTTTAAGAAAAAAGAAGGCGGCGGTTGGGAGTGGCTTATGGGCAAAAAAATAAGCCCAAATAAAAATGATGATGAGCAAGAAGATGATCTTGAGAATGAAATAGTCGAAGTTGAAGAAAGAAAAGAAGAAGGGGTAATGGATATTGATTTAATAAGAGATATGACATTGGAAGATTTTGGTAAATATTCAGAAAAAGAAAGAGCGAATTTGCTGGATGGATATTTAAAGGAAAAGTTGGTAAGCTTAAATGAAAAATCGGAAAATATTTCCGGTGCTCAGGAACAGGTTTTGGGAGTGTGGGATAATAAAATTAAGAAAATTAGAACAGAAGACGCTTCTTATTATTTTAATCCCAAAAGCAAAGAAGAAAAACATTATTTGATTAAGTTTTGGGAAGAGGTAGTGGAGACGATTTAGAAATTTGCCAAAAAATAAGTTTAATGTTACTGTGTATTTGTAAATAATTTAAAAAATAATGTGCACATTGGTTTTTGTGTTTAAGCGGAACGAATGTGTAGCGAAAAAAATATGGCACTTACAACAAAGCAGAAGGTAAAGGCTACCAAAGAGGTGAAGAGACACGACAAAGATACAGGTTCATCTGAGTATCAAATCGCGCTTTTTACTGAAAAGATTAAAAAGCTAACAGCTCACTTAAAGAAGAATGCTAAAGACTTTCATTCCAGAAGAGGTTTATTGAAAATGGTTTCTAAGAGAAAGAAATTGATGGAATACTTAAAGAGAACCGATGAGAAAGCTTATAAAACTACTATCAAAAAATTAGGTTTAAAGGGATAATAAAAACTTTAAAAGAATGCTTTAGCTGGCATTCTTTTAATTAATAAATAAAATATGGCAAAATTTAAAGAACAAAGAGTGGGAGTTTTGGTCGATGTGCAAAATATGTACTATACTGGAAAAGTTTTGTATAAAAAGAAAGTTAATTTTAAAAACATTTTAAATGAAGCTGCTAACGGACGAAAGCTTATTAGGGCTATTGCTTATGGGGTGAAAACCGAAGAAGGCTTAGAAGAAAAATTTTTTGAAGCTCTAAAGGAACAAGGTTTTGAGGTTAAAACAAAGGATTTGCAAATATTTGCTGGAGGAGCTAAAAAAGCGGACTGGGATGTGGGAATTGCGGTAGACGCGATTAAGATGAGTACGAGCTTGGATGTTATTGTGCTTATTTCTGGGGATGGAGATTATATTCCCATGATAGAATACGTTCAAAATACAACAGGTTGCAGGGTGGAAGTGATTGCTTTTAAGAAATCAACCAGCTCGAAGCTAATTGAAGTGGCAGATGATTTTATTGATTTGTCAGCGAATAAAAAGAAATTTTTGATCTAAATGCGAAATGTAAATAAAAACCCCGATTTAATTCGGGGTTTTTATTTTTTTGTGTGCCGCGGGCGAGACTCGAACTCGCACAGGAAAACCTACCAGTTCCTAAGACTGGCGTGTATACCAATTTCACCACCGCGGCAATATTATAAATTTCTTTGCTTTTTCAAAACAAAATAATAATAATCTATTTTTCAGAAAAAATCAAGAAGAAATAATCATTTTAGCATATTAACATTTTAACATATTAGCCCAGCAAAGAGAAAAACATTATTTAATGTTCATTATTTTGTTGATATGTTAAAGGCTAATGTGCCAAAGTATTTTATTGTGATTGTAATATGGGTAAAATTCTTTCTATCTCTTTTTTTAGGGCGCCTTCGTTTTCATATTCTCCATGATGGCGGGTATTGTCTCCATAAGTTTCCTTTTTTTGATCAAGATGAATATTTATAACCAGAGTAAAAGTATTTTCTACATGAACATACATATGAAAACGAGGATAACCTGCCAAAGCAAGGGGGCGAATAAAACTCATTTCATTTTCAACGTGTTTTTGAAATGAATAGCCTGCTCTTCTTAGGAGGTTAACGGGATTTTTTTGGAGATTTTCAATTTTTAGTTGCATAGATTTATGTAACAGGTTAATTAAAATATGAGATCCTGAATAAGTAAATTTCTAACACTCCTTGCGCCGTTAAGAAATTTTACTTTCCAGGATGACATTAAAGAATAATGGCTTATTAACGAGGGGATCCTGATGCTGCGCTCAGGATGATTTCGCTTTTGGGGCGAAATCATTTTACCCAATATTTGTTTTTAATTTTTTTGTCTTCATCTTTCTTTTTTTCTTCAATTTTTTCTTTAGCTAAAATTCTCAAATTCTCAATATTATCCTTGTCTAGTTCCATAGCTCGTTCAGAAAGATATTTTTTGTTATTTAAACTAGCATCCTCTATTACTTCAGAAAGTAATATATCTAAAATTGTGCCAATTTTTGGCCCCGGTTGGATATTTAGGAGCTTTATTAAATCATTGCCATTGATTTTAAGTTGACCAACAGAAATAGCATCAGCAGAAACTTTTTCTACTATGTAGCGAAAGTGTCTAAGTTTATAAGGCACAGCTTTGGCGGTGCCACTTCCTAGCCTATCGCTGATTCTTACATCAATTAGGTCATTTATATTTTCTAGTCCAACTTTTTGAATGACCCGGCGAACTCCTTTTTCACCAACTTCGTCTACATTATAGTAAAACATGTGATTTTTTACTAAAAGAAGTGTTTTGTCTATAATTTTTTTGGAAAATTTTAGGCGACTTAGGATAGTTTTAGTTTTTTTGGCGCTAATATATTCATGTCCATAGAAAGTGGAAAACTCTCCTTCACCCCTTTTTGATTCCGGCTTTCCAATATCATGCAAAAAAGCAGCGAGGCGAACCTCTAGTTTTTGTGAAGGACATTTTTCTAGGCTGGCCAAAAGGTGCTTATAAACAGTATTATAAGGTCCATAATAATGATGGCGATTTTGACCAACATCAATTGTCTCGTAAATTTCAGGAATAATATAGCGCATTAGGCCAGTTTCTACCAATAGGTCTATTCCCAAACTAGGATTATCAGATAAAATAATTTTTGTAAATTCATCCCCCAGTCTTTCGGCGGAAATAAATTTTAACAGATCTCTATCTTTTTTGATAGCTTCTAGTGTTTTTTCTTCAAGATGCCAATTTTGGGCAGATTCTTTTTCTTTTAATTGGGCAATAAATCTAATAGCTCGAATCATTCTGAGAGCATCTTCATTAAATCTTTCTTTGGGTTCGCCGACAGTTTTAATGGTTTTGTTTTTTAAATCTTTTTGGCCATTAAAAAAATCAATAATTTCAAATTCTTTTTCATCTTTTATATCTAAGGCCATAGCATTTATAGTAAAATCGCGACGACTCAAATCATCTTCTAATTTTTGAGCAAACTTAACTTCGTCCGGTCTTCTTTTGTCGGAATAAGTGGATTCAATGCGATAAGTGGTTATTTCAAGATTTTCGGTGCTCTGGGGATTATCTAAATATTTTTCAGGCACAATAACCGTTCCAAAACAATTTTCATATTTTCCATCAGGAAATATTTCCAATATTTGAGTGGGCGTGGCATTGGTGGTGATGTCCCAATCATTTGGTTTTCTGTCCAGAAGCAGGTCTCGTACACATCCTCCTACCACAAAAGCTTCAAAGTTTTGGGATTTGAGCCTAGAAAGAGCCAATAATACTGTGGAAGGTATTTTTTTAAGCATATTATTATGGTGCCCCCGGGAAGAGTCGAACTTCCGTTTAGTCCACAGTTAGATTTGTTCCCCGCCTGCCATCGCCTGTGCCCCCAGAAAGAATCGAACTTTCATTTAGTCGTTAGGAGTGACTTGTTCTATCCATTAAACTATAGGGGCTCAGGCAAGGGCGGGCAGGTATCCACTGAACTACAGGGGCAAATTTAAATATTATTAAATGCATTTCCAAGATAACATTATAGTAAGAAAAAATAAAGAAGGCAAGTAATCATTAAAACAAATAAACATGAAAACATTATAGCAATTGTAAAAAATGTCAAAATTCAAATGTCTAATTTCCAATAAATATCTAATGATAAAATGTTTTTAATTGTTGTTTTTTGAAATTTGAACTTAGGATTTTATTTGATATTGGAAATTGTAACTTTAAAATTAATTTTTAAATTCTTAAATTCACAAATTCCTAAATTTATACTTTACAAACCTTATGAACTTTAAGAACTTTATGAACTATTCTAATTCGTAGAGTTCTCGACAGTTAAAAAATATTGTGCTAAAATAAGATGTAGATTAGAAATATAAAAAGAAAAATATTAACAATTTTTATTGTTTTTATTGTTTCATTTGGCAAATTATGAATATTCAATATTATGGTCATTCTTGTTTTAAAATAGCTACAAAAGCAGAGGGCAGAGGATCGGAGGATGTAATAGCTTTTATTGATCCTTTTGATAAGAAAGTTGGGCTAAAGCCACCACAGGGAAAAGCGGATGTGGTTTTTGTTTCTCATGCTCATCATGACCACAGTAATGTTGAAGCGCTAAAAGAAAATCCAGTAATCATTGATGCCCCAGGTGAATATTCCGTAAAGGGAATAAATGTTACGGGAATAGATTCTTTCCACGATGATCAGGAAGGCGCCCAAAGAGGCAGAAACACAATTTTCGTTTTAGATACCGAAGATATTCGCATATGTCATTTGGGAGATTTGGGTGTAGACTTAACCATAAAGCAACTGGAGAAAATAGGAGATGTGGATGTTCTAATGGTTCCAGTGGGCGGAAAATATACAATTGATTATAAGGTGGCTGCTGCCATAGCTAAAAAATTAAGTCCATCCATTATTATTCCAATTCATTACAAAATGAAAGGAACGAGTGTTGATATTGCGGATGAAAAAGATTTTTGTAATGAAATGGGCAATTGCCCCAAAGAAAGAGTGAATAAAGTAAATTTAAAGAAAAAAGATTTAGAGGGGAAAAATATGGAGATTTTACTCATGACTGTTTAAAGATATGAATATAACAGATAAAATTGAAGAGATTCGTAGAAAACCTGAACACGAAAGGGTTCGCTATGTTTGGGCAATGGTATCCCTAAGTATGATTTTTGTTATTTTTATTTGGTTTTTTTCCTTTAAGAATATGCTGGGCTCAGACAATAAGACAAATAGCGAGTCAGGACCTATAACAGGATTAGAGCAAGAAAGTTTAGATGATAATAACAGCAACGAAGGAAAATCGGACATCAATTAATTCATCAATTGAAATATAATATTAAGTTTATAAATATATTGAATAATTTTATTATTTAAAATTATTTTTTAATGTTCACATAAAAATGGAAAAAGAAAATATTAAAAATAAAGGAATTCAAAAGCAGGCCATTGTTAAGGAAGTTCAGCAGTCTTATCTAGATTATGCCATGAGCGTTATCGTAGCTAGGGCTTTGCCTGATGTGCGCGATGGACTAAAGCCAGTGCACAGGAGAATTTTGTATTCAATGTGGAAAACTGGATTAAGATCAAATTCTAAATTTAGAAAATCAGCTACCGTTGTGGGAGAGGTGTTGGGTAAATATCATCCGCATGGAGATACTGCCGTTTACGATACAATGGTGAGAATGGCCCAGGATTTTTCCTTGCGTTACCCGCTTATTTGGGGACAGGGAAACTTTGGTTCCATGGATGGAGACAATGCGGCGGCGTATCGTTATACGGAAGCAAAACTCAAGAAAATCGCTGAAGAGATGCTAGTGGATATTGAAAAAGATACGGTTGATTTCGTGCCTAATTTTGATGGGGTACATAAAGAGCCTACGGTTTTACCCGCTAAGCTTCCCAATTTGCTTTTAAATGGTTCTATGGGAATTGCTGTGGGAATGGCGACAAATATTCCCCCACACAACCTGGGAGAATTAATTGATGCCACCATGCATTTGATTGATAATCCAAAAAGTAGCGTGGATGATTTGTTGGAATTTGTAAAAGGACCGGATTTTCCGACAGGAGGAATTATTTATGATCAAAAAAGTATTCGCGAGGCTTATGTTAATGGAAGAGGAGGAATCACTACTCGTGCCAAAGCTGCTATTGTTGAAGCTAAAAATGGAGGGCATCAAATAATTGTTTCAGAAATAACTTATTTAACTAATAAATCAACATTGCTTGAAAAAATTGCTCTTTTAGTTAAGGAGCAAAAAATTCAAGGAATTAAAGGTCTTCGAGATGAATCAAATAAAGAGGGAGTTAGAATAGTTATAGAGCTTAAAAAAGATTCTTATCCAGAAAAAGTTTTAAACAAACTTTACTCTCTGACTGATTTGCAAAAGAACTTTAATGTAAACATGTTGGCGTTGGTAGATGGAATTGATCCGCAAGTGATGAACCTGAAATCAATGTTGGAATATTATGTAACCCACAGAGAGCAAGTGGTAACTCGTCGCACTCAATATGATTTGCAAAAAGCTAAAGACCGAGCCCATATTCTTGAAGGCTTAAAGAAGGCTCTTGATCACATAGATGAAGTTATTGACACCATTAAAAAATCCAAGACTCGAGCAGATGCGCATATAAATTTAATAAAGAGATTTAAATTTTCCGAAAGACAAACCGAAGCTATTTTGGAGATGAGGTTACAGACCTTGGCTGGCTTGGAAAGAAAGAAGATTGAAGATGAATTGAAAGAAAAGAAAATATTGATTGCTAGTTTGGAGGCTATTTTAAAAAGCCGAACTAAATTAATGGGAATTGTTAAAAAAGAACTCCTTGAAATCAAGGATCAATATGGCGATGAAAGAAAAACTCGCGTGATTAAGGGAAAAATTGGCGAATTCAAACAAGAAGATTTAGTGGCTAATGAAGAATCAATTATTACCCTTTCTCAAAGCGGTTATGTAAAAAGAATGAGCCCGGATGTTTACAAAACGCAAAAAAGAGGAGGAAAAGGAGTGATTGGCGCCAATATAAAAGAAGATGATATTATTTCTCAAGTTTATGCAGTAATGGCTCATGACAATCTTTTATTTTTTACCAACAGTGGAAAAGTTTTTCAAACCAAGGCTTTTGAAATTCCTGAATCCACTCGAACTTCCAGAGGACAAGCGTTAGTAAATTTTTTGCAGTTATCTTCTGAAGAAAAAGTAACAGAAATGGTAGCTTTCAATAAGGATGCTGGATTTAAGTTCTTTTTTATGGCCACTGAAAAAGGAAATGTAAAAAAGATTAAAGTAGAAGAGTTTGAAAATGTAAGAAGAAGCGGCTTGATTGCAATTGGTTTAGACAAAGATGATAAATTAAGATGGGTTAAGCTTACGACTGGTACGGATGAAATAATTATGGCCACCTCAGGAGGGCAAGCAATTCGTTTCAAGGAAACTGATGTGCGAGCGATGGGAAGAGGAGCAGGTGGAGTGAGAGGAGTAAGACTTAAGAAAGATGATAGGGTTATCGGAGTAGACGCAGTTTTTAAAGGCCAAGTCGGAAATCAGTTAATGGTAGTGAGTGAAAATGGTTATGGCAAGAGAAGTGATTTGAAACTTTACAAAATTCAAAAAAGAGGCGGAAGTGGAATTAAAACAGCTAGCGTTACCGCAAAAACCGGAAAATTGGTAGGCGGAAGAATAGTAAACGCTGATGAAATTGAAAGTGATCTATTTGTCACTTCCACCAAGGGTCAAATTATCCGCATCCCGCTTAAGAGTATTTCAGTTTTGGGTCGAGCGACTCAAGGAGTAAGAATTATGAATATGAAAAGTGGAGATAAAGTAGGGGCTTCAACGATTATTTAATAAAAAAATTCAAATAAAAAAAACCACCTAAATTTAAGGGTGGTTTTTTTATTTTTTAAATTAGCTTGAATTTTTAATTCTCCAGTGCTAGAATCAGTGAGAAGAGTTCCAATTACTGTGAACCGTTAACTAAAAACTAAGCACAAAACTATATGTCAGGACATAATAAATGGTCAAGTATAAAACATAAAAAAGGAATTAATGATGCTAAAAGAGCCAATGTGTTTACCAAAATTGCCAGAATGATAAGTATCGCTGCGCGCGAAGGGGGTGGGGATTTGAGTTCTAATTTTAAATTAAAAATGGTGGTGGATAAAGCCAGAAGCGTAAATATGCCCAAAGATAATATTGAGCGGGCCATCAAACGCGGAACAGGAGAGCTTAAAGATGGAAATATAATAGAGGAAATAATTTATGAAGCCTATGGTCCATCTCAAGAAGCGATGCTGATAAAGGTGGCAACGGATAATAAAAACAGAACTTTCGGAGAAGTACGCAATATCTTGACTAAAAACGGAGGAAAAATAGTAACCGCTGGTGCAATTAGTTATATGTTTAATCAGGTGGGGGAAATTGAAATAAGCGTTAAAGAAGCTGATAAAGAAGATATAGAAATGAAGCTTATCGAAAGCGGAGCGGAGGATTTTAGCTTGGAAGACAACACGGCTTGGGTTTATACAAAATTGAGTGAATTGAAATTAGTCAAAGAAAACTTAGAAAAAGAAAATCTTCAAATATTAAATGCTGAACCTTCATATGTCGCCACACAGAAAAAAGAAATTACGGAAGAGGAAAGAGAGAAGTATGAGAATTTACTAGAAAAGTTGGATGAAAATGATGATGTAGTGGAGATTTATGATGATTTGAAATAAAACTTTTTAAAGCCGCTTATCAAATAGGCGGTTTTTTATTTGAAAAAAATAAAAAGGGCAAGAAGATTAGATTATCTTCTTGCCCATGAACTACTTTAGTAAGCTAGCTTAAAGGCCTGACTCACTAAATCTGTGGCTAGACTTGTTCTAGAAAGTCTTTATAGATTTTGATTAACACCTCTTTTTTGATAGGCGTTGAAAGTACTGGATAAGAACAATCCGATTGCAGAAATGTCTTATCTATAATCCAGTTGTTATCAACACATTGTCGATAAAAACGTGTTCCCGGAAAGGGGGTAATAAATGCCACATAGGTGTGCTTTATAAACCCCCTGTTTTTGATAGTTAGGTATTTGATTAGAGATTTTTTTAGCTCACCTTCAGTTTCCCAGGGATAGCCAATCATTAAACTACACCAGACATCAATGCCACTTCTGTAGGTTTTTTCTATCGCACTCTTTATTTGATTTGGCTTTACTCCCTTGCCTAACTTTCTTAGAGTTTTCAGGTTCATAGACTCAGCTCCGAAAAACAACCCGTTGAGTCCTGCCTCTTTCATTAGTTTCAAATTTAGCTTTTCGTTTGAAACATCATCCACTCTAGCAAAAACCCTCCATGTAATTTTGTTATTCAACCCAGTCTGAATCAGCCCCTTACAAAAATCTTCCATTCTTTGGGTATCTGTGGTAAAAAGCTCATCGCAAAAAAAGAACGATTTCCTTTTGTACTGATCATGCAGAAATTTTATTTCCTCCAAAATACGCCTCGCAGAATTTTTAGCTACATTGCCAGGGTTTGAGACTGGCGTAGTACAATAGCTACATCTAAATTTACATCCCCTGGTAGTGTGCATATATTCCAGGTTCGATGCTTCATCTACGGAATGATACTTCTCATAAGGCAGGTCACTGCGATCTGCCGTTGGAAGAACGTCCAGGCACTTTACTCTTTCAATTTTCTTTGTAATATATATTACGTTAGAATTTTGAAAGACAGTGCCATGAACCCTTCGCATACTATGACCGTCTCGAATGTTTTTTGCTAGTCCCGTTAGTACCACCTCTCCTTCAAAAGGAATCAGAAAGTCGATACACTGATTTTCTCGAAGCGTTTTTGTCATTAACCGAGAGCCATATTTAGTTTCATCGACATATATGCCAGTAATATGCTCTCCTCCGAAAACAATTTTTATTTCAGGTCTTGTATTTTTTAATGCTTTAGCTAGAGATGCGGCATTTGAAAAAACACAACTCATCACCGAAAAACCAACTAACATCGGACTAAATTTTAATATCTTTTTAACCAGCTCATCATTAGTTTCATCAATTTGATGAAATATTTTCACATCCTGAAAACCTTCTTTTAAAAGATAGGCTTTAAGGAAGCAAACACCAAGCGGTGGCCGCGCAACATTGCCCATGCCACTCATATCCTTTTTGCCATTTGGTACAACCAGTGCTATTTTCATAACTCATCTCCTCTTTTATTAATTTGTAAAAGAAATTTTTTCCTACAAAACCACAATTATTTATGATTTTGATAAGAAGGGCAAGAAATGTTTGTTGACATTTCTTGCCCAGTGAACCGTTGGGAAGTTTTTTTTCGAGAAACTTCTAGAAACTCGGTTGAGGTTAGGCTAACAAATCAGGCATCCGTTAATACGAGGGTTGTCCACCAAGTTCTCAAATTGTTTCCCTTGGCAAAATCGATCTCCCAATCTTCCTCTAAAAATCGCTCCTCCTTTATAGCTTATGCCCAGGATTTCTTCATAGCCAATGCCAACTTCTGTATAATTTTCATTGTAATCCATTACTCCTCTCCCGAAAGAGCGAGGTCTCTTATATTTCCCATCTAGTGATACATCAGCAGCTTCTTCAAGAAATACTCTCTTACTACTATAATGGCGACCAACTCTCAAAAACTGTCCCGCGATTCTTGTAATGTAAGGGTTTGGAGTAGCGGCTGATACGGTACGATAAATAATGATTTCTTTTCCTGCGCTGTCTACAATCGTATTAATAATCGTTTCTTCGCTGATACTGTTATCATAGAGATTGAAGATTTCTTCATCAGTGAATACATGGCTAGTGGCTATTTTGCCGGTGAATAACAGATCATACTCAACCCAGTTACCATCAACAAGACGAAACATTTTGAAATTAGAATCAGACATGGCGCTCTCCTTGTAGAAAGGTTTTGCTCGAAAGTGAGCTATGATTTCAAAGAACTTGTTATTACGAGTTAGTTGTTTAATCCAACTTCATCGTAACAATGTATAATAGCATCTTTTTGGTTGATTGTCAATAAACTTGTCAAATAATGTCAATTTAATAAAATTATTTTTGCGTTAGAATTGAAAAAGCCTTTATTTTATTGACAAAAATAGTTATTTTTGATATACTTTAATTATCAACCATTTTATCGACAAAATAACATTATGTTTAAAAAAGAGCTCCAAAAATTGAATTTTGACGAAAAAGAAGCGGATGTTTATCTAGCTTTATTAGAATTGGGCGAAGCCAATATTGAGCAAATAGCAAAAAAATCGGGGGTTAAAAGAACCACGGTTTACTATGTGATTGAAACGCTCAAAGAAAAGGGCTATATCGAAATGTCTAAAAATGGCAAAAAAGTGCTTTATTATGCCCTAAATCCAAAAAAAATAGGAGAAAACCTCGAAGAAAAGAAGCTTATTTTTGAAAAAATCATGCCCGGATTGTTGTCTATTACCAATGATATAGAAAAAAAGCCAAAAATCAGATATTTTGAAGGAAAAGAGGGAATTAGAGAAATTTATAAAGATACTCTTAAATATCACGATCAGGAAATGCTAGTTTGGACAACTGAGGATATCTTGGAATATTTTGATGTGGATTGGTTGTGGAATTATTATGTGGTTAAAAGAGTGGAAAATAAGATTTGGCAAAGAGCCATCGCCCCTGATATCGAATATGCTAAAGAATTGCAAGAAATGGACACGGAGCATCTTCGACAAATACGCTTTTGTTCCAGGGATAAATACCCGATGTATGTCGATGTTACCCTTTACGGAGGACGCTTTGTGGGCATAATGTCATTTAAAGATGGACTGGGACTCATCATCGAATCCGAAGGAATTTATAAAACCTTAAAAAGTATTTTTGAAATGAATTGGTTAATGCTTCAGTAAAGCTTAATATAATAAAAAATCACCTAAATTATTTAAAAGGGTGGTTTTTTGTTTGAGAAAAATAAAAAGGGCAAGAAGATGAATTCATCTTCTTGCCAATAGCTTTATTCATCCTCTTCGGAAGTAATGTACTTCCAGAGAGAATCTATTGTAATATCGAATTGTGCCAATTGCGACCCACCACCCTTGGGCCATTTAATCACAAAAGATGGCATTGATCCACTCCTCGGGTCATAGAAACGTTCGCCAAAAAGTTTTTCGGTAAATTTTTTACCTTTAATGCAACCTTCGCAGTGATCATAACGTTTACAACCTTCGTCTTCATAAATCGTAATACATCCCAGGTTATGATAAAAGGGATTGTGATTTATTACTGGAGCTACTCCATATTTGCTCCAATACTTCAAGAGGTTGTGTAGAAATACGGCAGCCTCCTTTCTTCCTGAAAATTCAGGGATCTTTGCTCCTCGTAGTTTATAAAAACAATGGTGGTATGGATAACATTTGGTAAGAACCTCAGCTCTGTGTTTATTTGCATATAGAGGATTGCTATATTTTTCTCTTTCCCTGAATTCTAGCATATATTCATCAAGAGGTATTAATACCATAAATTTTTCAACTGTATCTTGAAATTTCAAAGAGATATTCTGGATGGCGGTAGTATTCATAGTGCTTCTCCTTTTTGGAATGTTTTACCCGACGGTGGGTGAATGTGATAAATTTTTAATGAACTATTGTCCAGTTGCATGACTGGATTCTTCTTCAAAACTACAAATAATTTATAGCTTTGATTGAAGGGGCAAAAAGATTGGATCATCTCCTTGCCCGTGAACTTATTTATCACCTCCCTTGAGAATGGCAATTCCACCGTAATGATTATTGATGTCTAACATATATCCAGTAGCACCCAGTCTTCCCATATGCTGATATCCTTCCCATTTTGAGTAGTTGAACCACTCAAAGTCCCAAGCCATACGCACTTCCCCAAGTTGGATCATTTGCTGTACATATCGAATAGCTGGAACAAGAATATTTCCAACAGTATCCTGACATTGGGTTCCTGGAAAAATAAGAATATAATTTCCCCATCTATTTCGCATGTCTTCAAACTCTTCATCATTAGCGTTGTTTATTTGCGGTCCGAGACCTTCAAGCAAATCTTTGTAGCTCATTCCATCTGAAAGTGTCAATGCATCTTCCCACTTAATGGGAGTTGCTTTTAAATCGGAAATATTTTTAGTGTTTCCAACGTTATTATCTTTTATGACGGTCCAATCTTTATTAATTTTCATGGTTTTCTCCTTTCGAATTTTGAACCCTTAAATGGGCGAGGTGATAAATTGTGAATGAACAGGTGTTAAGATGTGTTTGTTTGTTATTTCATCTTAACAAGTAAGTATAGCATGAAAAGGGCAAGGGGTCAATAATTGTGTCTAGTAAATATTTACTTAAATAACCAAAAATCCTTATAAAATAAGGATAAATTATGTAATACTGAGATGATATTTTATATTTGTCAAGATTATTGACTATTTTGGGAATGTGTGATAAAGTAGGGTTATTGAAGTGAGAAAGCTACGTTTATTGGGTTTTTATTAATGTTAAAAAATTAGGCTGGGCAGAGGTACGACCTCGGGGACAAAAGAGGTCGGACCTCTTAGAATATGGATTGGAGTAATATTAAACGAGATTGTCACGGTTGTTTCGAGTGCGAAACGCCCTCGCAATGACACAAATTGCTTAATAACTCAAAACCTAAAACCTAAAACCTAAAACCTAATATCTAAACTATGAATAATTTAATTGAACCATTAAAAAACCTAGGATTATCCGAAAAAGAAGTTTTGGTTTATTTGGCGTTGTTGCAATTGGGCTCAGCCACTCCTTACCAAATCGCCAAGAAATCAGGCATAAAACGTCCCACCGCTTATGTAATTGCCCAAGATTTGATTAAAAAAGGATTAATCGTGCATGTGCCCGGCGAAGAAAAGAAACGCTATATCGCCAAATCGCCAGAAACTTTTATTGAAGAACATGAAGAAAAATTATTGGCAGCCAAAAGAATTCTACCGGAACTTAAATCCTATCAAAAGGGAATAGAAGAAAAGCCTAGTATAATGTATTTCGAGGGGATGGAGGGTTTGCGCCAAGCTTACAAATATAAAGAAAAAGACTTGCATAATAAAGAAATAGTGGGATTTTTTGCGTCCAATGAAGATGCCACGCCCGAAGTTAATGATTTCTTTTTGGAATGGAATGAATATAAGGAAAAAAATAATACCCGAGTGAAAGGAATCACAGTCGATACACCGCTTTTAAAATCTTTTGGTAAATTTATTAATAAAGGCATGCACACCATTACGGCAAAATTTTTGCCAGAAAGCATGTATAGTGCTAAAGTTTCTATTGAGGCTTGTGATGATAAGTTTGTCAGAATTTTTCTTTATGAAAGTGTAGAGACTTTGATTATAGAATCACCCAAGCTTACTACGGCGGTTAAAGAAATATTTGAGTTGGTTTGGAAAAGTTTGGAGGGGAAATATGATAGGCCGGAGAGTTGGGGGTCAAACACGGAACACGAAAACAAATGAGCATGAAAATAAGTGAACATTAAAACATCAGTAACTCATCGCTGACCCCTTTATAACAAAAAACGTGTTTGTCTTTGCGATGTTTAAATTATCTCTAAAGATGATTTAAAACTCCTGACGTGGCAATCTAGGAATATATTTAATTAAGAGTTCTATTTTTCTGGACTGCCACGCAATTTGAGAGTACTCAAATTACTCGCAGAGACGAGTAAAAAAAGATATAAGAGAGGATGCTAAGTGAGGAGTTATATAAAAATGTCTTTGCAAATATTGAGTACCCCAGTTATACAACGGGGTAAACAATATTTACTCGCAAAGACAGATAAACAAAATATGAAAAAAATAAAAAAAGATTTAGATATAGTAAGAATATTGGGGATTGATCCAGGAACGGCGACGACCGGCTGGGCGATTTTGGAACAGCACAACAAAGAATTGGTACCAGTTGCTTATGGGCATATTAGTACTTCGCCTAAGGACTCTACCTGTCAGAGATTAAAGGAGGTGGCGCAAGATATCGATGAAATAATTAAAAAATATCAACCCACCGAGGGGATTATAGAAGATCTTTTCTTTTTTAAAAATGTTAAAACCGCCATGAAGGTTAGCCAGTCTCGAGGAGCAATAATGTTAACCTTGATTAAGGCCGGACTTGGTATATTTGAATATACTCCGCTTCAGGTCAAACAAGCGGTGACGGGTTATGGGCGAGCAGATAAAAAACAGGTGCAGTTGATGGTAAAAAACATTTTAAAATTAAAAGAAATTCCTACCCCAGATGATACAGCGGATGCATTGGCAATTGCGATTTGTCATATGCAAAGTAGAGTTTTTGCTATAGCTAAGGAAGAAAGCAGAAAATAAAAAGTCCTTAAAGTTCGTCAAGTTTATAAGGTTTATAAAGTAGGAATTTGAGAGTTTGGGAATTTGAGATTCCTCCACTTCTAAATTTATGAGTACATAAATTTATTCGGTCGGAATGACAGGTGGAATTTATTCGTAATTCGTAGGGAAATTG
>DNVQ01000024.1 GCA_003507475.1 Candidatus Moraniibacteriota bacterium
GTTTGGGGGTGAGTTTTCTTTTTGCTTAACTTATATTCGTCTATCAATTTCGCTACTTCTCTGAAATGAAGAGGCTTCTTGTTTTCTCTTATTATCAAGTGAGCTTTTTCTCTCACTCCCTTGGGAGATATCTCCTTCCAGTTATGAATACCCCATTTTTCAAACACTCCTCGCTTAATCTCCTTAGAAGCTTTTAAGAAATTTAAAAACATTTCCTTATCTATTTCTGGATGAACCTTTAAAAATTCTTCAAAAAAATCATCTGTATGAAGAGCTCTATCATGCTTGTGCAAAATATTTTTAGCCTTCTCTTTTATATTTTTCCAAAAACCTAAATCAAAATGATGCAATGTTACCACCTCTTCTATTTCGACTTCTTCTTCTATAATTTTAAAATTATCAGAACAATGCAAAATAAAACTAATGAAATTTTCCTCCTCTTTTTCTTCATTAATCATCATCTCTATCAGGTCTTTCTTGGTAATTATACCATGCTTTTGCTCCAGAGCCAAACTAAGCTTTTCCTCAGCTTTTTTAAATAAAATATCATTTTTAGATTTATATTTTGCTTTGTGAATAGCTTCTTTTATTATTTGCCTCACTCTTTCTCGAGTGATTCCATAAGTCTCGCCAATTTCGCCCAGAGTCTTTGGATTGCCTTTCCCAAATCCAAAACGATCAGCAATCATCGCAATTGCTCTTTCGTTTATATCTTTCGTGATTGAATCTACAACTTCCCTAAAAAATAGACTATCTTTATTTTTTCTTGATTGCTTTTCTTTCATAATGAAAATTAACAAAAAATTTAGAAGTAATCTCTATCTACTAAATTAATTCGATAAAAAAATTTATTATAATTAATACCCCTAGTGGCTTTCCAATTGAAAAGCCCTTAAATACCAATTGATCAAGATTATCACATATTTATATAAATTGTCAAGCATTGATTTGTAAAAACTTATCATATATACTTACAATTAATTGATTGAACAATTTTTAGCTATGAAAGAAAGAAATTCTAAAAAAAATGAAATTCTGAAAACTCCTCCTAATAACTTTGAGGCAGAACAATCAGTGTTGGGTTCATTAATGCTCGATAAAGAAGCTATTGTAAAAATAGCTGATTTTTTGCTGCCAGTAGATTTTTATAAGAACAACCATCAATTGATTTTTGAAACAATGCTTAGTCTTTATGAAGAAAGAGAGCCAATTGATGTATTGAGTATTTCTAATAAACTTGAAGAAGTAGGAAAATTGGAAGAAATCGGAGGGTCTAGTTACATTGCCTCTTTGGTTAATATTGTTCCCTCTGCTTCACATGTTGTTCACTACGCCAAGGTGGTTCAAAAAAAAGCCATGTTGCGAAGGCTTATTTCTGCCGCCGATCACATAGTGGAAATGGGATATTCTGGCAATGAAGATGTAGAAAAAATATTAGACGAAGCCGAACAAAGAATATTCAAAGTTTCTCAAAAATATTTAAAACAAGATTTCGTTCCTATTAAATCAATTTTGGAAAACGCTTTTAATCGTATCGATGAATTGCACAGAGACGATGGCAGTGTTCGCGGAGTGCCCTCAGGATTTTTGGATTTAGATAAAGTTTTAGCCGGTTTCCAAAAATCAGATTTAGTAATCTTAGCCGCTCGTCCCTCTATCGGTAAGACTACACTAGCTCTAGATATTGCCAGACAAATCGGCGTGCAAGCTAAAGTACCTGTGGGAATATTTTCTTTGGAAATGTCATCCGATCAGCTTATTGATAGAATGCTTGCTGCTCAAGCCGGCATTGATCTTTGGCGCCTCAGAACAGGCAAACTTCGCTCAAGCGGACCAGAAAATGATTTTGAAAAACTTAACGAAGCAATGGGAATTTTAAGTGAGGCTCCGATTTATATTGACGACACAGCCTCAGCTAATATCATGGAAATGAGAACTATGGCCAGAAGATTACAAACCGAACATAACCTTGGGTTAATTATTATAGATTACTTACAGTTAATGGAAGGCCGTTCTCGATCTGGCGATAACCGTGTTCAAGAAATATCAGAAATTTCTCGTGCCCTGAAGCAATTAGCTCGTGAATTAAATATTCCAATAATTGCCCTTTCTCAGCTATCTCGTAATGTAGAATCGCGCTCTCCTCAGATTCCCAAACTTTCTGACTTGCGTGAATCAGGCTCTATTGAGCAAGATGCCGATGTGGTGCTGATGCTTTACCGCGAAGATCGAGAGAAACCAGATACTCCAAACAAACAAATTGTAGATGTGATTGTCGCCAAGCACAGAAATGGACCACTGGGCAAAGCCAGTCTTTACTTCGAAGAACAGTCCACCACTTTTAAAACTCTAGAAAGAGTGCACAATTATGTGCCAACACATAACGGAGAAGAATAAAAAAATAAATTAATATTATTTATTAAAAAATTAACGCATTAACGAGTTAACGAGTTCTTTTTTAAAATTCAATTCGTTAATACGTTAACTCGTTAATTAAAAAATAATTCAATTCTTTAAAACTATGTACCCTAAAATATTTCAAAAATTAATCGAAAATTTTTCTGCCCTTCCCTCTGTGGGACCCAAAATGGCCGAAAGATTAGTTTTGTTTCTTTTTAAACAAGATAAAGAAAAGCTTTTAGAATTTGCTAAAAATTTAACTCAGCTAAAAGACCTGAGGCACTGTCAAAAATGCTACAATATTTCTGAAGGGGATCTGTGCGGAATTTGTTCGAACAGAAATCGCCTTAATGCAACTATTTGCGTAGTGGAAGATTCTTTGGATATAATCTCCATTGAAAGAACCGGGCTTTATAAGGGAGTTTATCATGTTTTGGGCGGATCGCTCGATTCAAATAGCGAAAACAATGATCTAAAAATTCCTGAATTATTGAAGCGTGTAGCAAAAGAGAAACCCCAAGAAATTATTATCGCCACTAACCCCACTACCGAGGGAGATTTAACTTCTCTATATTTAAAAAGAAAACTTCAAGATTTTAATGTAAAAATTACCCGTTTGGGCAGAGGACTTTCTACTGGTGGAGATATCGAATACGCCGATGAAATCACTCTCTCAAGCGCCTTGACTAATCGAGAAAAAATGAATTAGACTATGATTAATGTAGTTCTTCCTTAAACCTCAACTAGGAGTTAAAATTCATGACAGCTGAAATGTCTGTTTTTTTACATCGTCCACTCCGCATATCGCTAAGTTTTTCGGGATACACGGGAAAGGACAGGGGAATTCCCCCTTCCAATGCAGAAATAATTTTTTTAAACCAATCCTATTATATTTTTGAAGAGCCACTGTGTCTAGGGGGTGAGCATATTTCTGTCAACTTCTGTGATAATGTTTAAACTATACAATGGAGGAGGAAATGAACATATTTAAGCTTTCGGAAATTTACAGACAGCCCAATTCCAAAAGAATACTCAATAAAGTTTTTGACCTGCCCGATGAAGAAGTGGACAAGGACGCCCTTGAAATAATTCTTTACGCTACTGAACAAGGAATCCGCTGCAAAGAAACAGCCGATAATATCGCTTTCATAATTGAGGAATCTGTCGAGATTAAAAAAGACATGTTTCACATAATCCAAGGATTAGCGATAGGCGATTACGTNNCCTGAAGATATCGAACTTCATGGTGAATTACTCATAACTCAAGTGGAGGAAATCCCCAGTGAAACAATCCAACCACCCTCACGGGCTCAAAGAACATGAAATTTCCACAACCACAGACTTCAAAAGAGAAACAAATCCTTTTGGTCATACTTTCTCCTTTGAAAGAATGCACTGCGCGCATTGTTTCAAGTGGCTAGGCGACTCCTCACCTATGCTCATTAAAGCAACCGCGCCCCATCAAGTTCCCGACAAGAGAATTATTATACAAGTCATGACCTGCAAATGCAAAAAGATGCATTGGGAGGATAAAAGCATTTTCCCCTACACTACTGAAAATTTAATGGCATGTAAAACATAACCCTAATTGTCTCATCGAGACTCACGTCCTAACTCTGGATATGAGTCTTGTTTTATTTTATATAAATCAAAAAACATATTAACATTAAAGCATTAAAACAACAAAAAAAAATATTTTCAAATACACATCATATACAGTCCCACACTTTACGACTAAAATAAAATAAATCAACTCGAAAAGAGCGTTAAAAAACTGACACCCTGACGGTGTCATCCCAGAAAGTAAAATTTCTTAGCGAATTTATGAGCGTTAGAAATTTACTTATGTGGGATCTCTAAAAATGCCTGATAATATTTTAGGAGTACGTGTGGCAGTTTTTTTGTAACCTTTTTTTNNAAGTATTTAAATATTGCTTTTATTTAGCCAATCTTGATAATTTCCACTACTGTAATTTGTTGACGATGACCAAATTTAACTTTATATCTCTTTTTTGGCTTATGCTTAATTCCCCAAACTTTTTTATCTTTCTCTTGAGATAAAATTTTTCCTTCAACCTTAGCCCCATCCAATAAAGGAGCACCAAGTTTCACTTCCTTATCATCTCCTACAAATAAAACCTCAGAAAATACCACAGTATCTCCTTCTTGGCCTTCAATTTTTTCAATTTTAATCTTATCTCCCTCTTCGATTTTATACTGTTTTCCGCCAGTTTTTATAATTGCCAACATATCTTTATAAATCAAAAATTATCAAGTCTAGAGCCTATTTTTAAAATCTCATGTCCTGATAAAACGTTTCGATTTCGAGCGAAAACCGTAAGAAGCAAGGAGGGACTATCGAGATAATCCGACGAGCTTTGAACGGTTTGCAGCCGAAATCGGGACGTTTTAGCGGGCAAGCTGCATATTTACATTTGCAATAACATTTTCAGCGGTGAGATTTTAAATAGGCTCTTAAAAGACCACAGACTTAATCATATATTTTTGCCAGAAAAAGTCAATAGTCAGCTGTTCAATAGTGATTAGCTTGTAGCTTTTTAGCTTACTCTTATAGAAAATGAGAGAATAGCCATATCATAACAATATTGATGAAATTATTAATTATTCATTATTAATTGTTAATTAGCTTAAAATCTTGCATCTCTATCAATACATATCCTCTTTTTTACCGATCTAGCACCACGTATAATCTTGGTCCAAATTTTATCCTTTTTTCGAGAAATTTGAGTTCTTAGTTCTTCCACCACGATATCGATTGAACCTTCCACACTTTCAGTAATATCTTCAGCTCGAAATAAATCGCGTGGAGTCTTGATCATAACTTCGATTCGATATTTTCCCTTCTTGTCCTTTTCTATCTCAACATTGGTTTCTAGAATATTTTCAACTATTTTTTTTAGCGAAGATAATCTTTTTTCAATATAATCCCTTTGCGTATCATTTATGGAAATATTTTTATACAAATATTTTATATTCATATGCTTTAGATAATTTCTATATATTTTTATTTTTAAATATATAAAACATCTTTTAATTAATTATTTTACCTCGCCCCAATTTTTCGTTCGTCTCTGCGAGTAATTTGAGTACTCTCAAGTTGCGTGGCAGTCCAAAAAAACATACTATCAATATTGAATACATTCCTGGATTGCCGCGTCAGGAGTACCTTCCTCGCAAAGACGGGGATGTTTTTATCACAAGCAGAGAGAGAACTACACTCCAACTTATTTTAAAACCCGATTCTACTCACTTCTTCTTCCAATTGAATTCCGTAAGTATCGCGCACTTTCTGCTTTAAAAAACTGCTCAAAATTATTATATCTTCCGCTGTGGCATCTCCGGCGTTAATTATAAAATTAGCATGCTTTTCGCTCACCTGAGCTCCGCCTATTTTTTTACCCTTAAATCCCAAGTCATCAATAAACCAACCAGCGGGTAATTGGCCACCTCTCATTTTCATGCCCATGTCACTTTCAAATTTTTCTATTATCTCCTGCTTATCTATTCTTGGATTTTTAAAGAAACTTCCTGCACTTGGGTTTGTTGGCTGTTTTTCCAGTCTCTTGTTTATTGTTTCTTTTACAACTTTTTCACTTTCGTACGCTATTCCTTTTTTAAGTTTAAATTTAGCTGAAACCAAAATTAAATCTGTATTATTTTTAATAATACTGCTTCGATAATCAAATTTGCATTGCTCATTACTGCAAAATTCCATTTCTAAAGGATCTTTTTTTATATTTAAGAATTTTATTTCCACCAATGAATCTTTCATTTCTCCCCCAAAAGCTCCGGCATTACCCCGAATTGCTCCACCCACCGTACCAGGAATCCCAGCCGCCCATTCCAAGCCCGCTAACCCATTTTTTACCGAAAAATTAACCAAATTTATTAAACTCACTCCCGCATCACATTCAATCTCGCAATCATTAATCTTAATTCCATTATTTTTTATTTTTATTACCAGGCCATCAAATCCTCCATCACTAATTAAAACATTTGAACCCCCGCCCAAAATAAATATCTTTAAATTATTATCTTTGGCGTATTGCACAGCTTCAATGATGTTATCATCATTAAATACTTCTATAAAAAATTTAGCCTCTCCTCCTATTTTAAAGGTGGTTTGAGGCGCCAATAATACATTTTTTTGAATTTTAATATTCATCACCAAATAATCGCTAGTATATACCGACGTATATACCGGCGTATATACTTATTTTACCTCTTCTTCAGATCCCTGATGATTACAACTCCTTTGCCCCTATCCTCAACGGTCAATCTTTGTCTTTCTCTCCACTTATACTTTCGCACGATATCCTTGGGGATAACCACAGAATAACTATGATTAGAGGTCTTGTTTAATTTTCTAATTTCTCTTTTCATTTTTGTTGACTTAAAAAATTAAATCTTCCCTAA
>DNVQ01000016.1 GCA_003507475.1 Candidatus Moraniibacteriota bacterium
TTTTCATTGGCTTTCCAATAGGCACCAGAAATTTTGGTTAATTTGAAAGCTTGGTGATTTATTTCTTTGGTAGACTCAATATGCGGTCCTCGGCAAAGGTCGGTGAAGTGTCCTGATTTATAAATAGAAACAGTGGTTTCCCCTTCGTTTTTTAAATCATTTATTAATTCAATTTTGTAAGTTTGATTTAACTTAGTAAAATGCTCAACAGCTTCATCAATAGAAATTTCTTTTCTTTCAAAGAGATGATTTTCCTTAATAATATTTCTCATTTTTTCTTCGAGGATTTCCAAATCTTCGGGAATTAGCGTGCGCGGTAATTCAAAATCATAATAAAATCCTTCTTCGATAGCTGGTCCGATTCCAAATTTAGTTTCGGGAAACATTTCCAAAACCGCTGCTGCTAAAATATGCGCAGTGGAGTGTTTTAGTATTTCATTTTTTTCTTCTGGGTTTTCTTTTTTCATATTATTTATATTATAAAATAAATTGATTATTAATTAGTTAACGAGTTAACGGATTAAAGAGTTGCTTTCTTTAGTCCCCTCCCTCTTGTACTCAAGGGGGAGGTGTCCTTTAGGACGGAGGGGGTTTTAATCTTAAAAAATTTCATAAATACTTCTCTCAACAATTTGGCATCATCCAGGGCATTATGCGTGTGCTTGTATCGAGTAGTATCAATGCCAATTTTTTTGAGAAAACTTTCTCTGAAATAATTTTCAGGGTTTATTTCTTGGCTGAACATTATAGAAGCAAAATCAATTGGTAGCCAGCGAAAAGGATGTTCATTTACTCCAAACAATTTATAAAGGTAGAGCGTATCATGTTGAGGAATAAATCCTACGGCATATGGCTTTCTTTTGCCTACAAAATTACTTATCACTGAAACAGCTTTTTTGCGAGAAACCTTTTTATTTATTAACGTGGGTAAAATATGTTTCTCTACCCACGGACTAGTTTCTCCTTTGAATTCTAATTCCAGATACAAACTCTCACCATTAAGTTTGACTATTCCAAGAGAAAGAATTTCTCCTTTGTATGGATCAAGAGTGGAAAATTCAGTATCTACAAATATTATATTTTTGGAAAAAAGTTCCATTCTTTTAATTGAGTTAACTCGTCAACTCGTTAATCCGTTAATCCGTTAACTTAGTAATAAATAATTATTCTTAAAAATTACCCCGCAATAAAATTAAATTTCATATCCAGTTTATCTAATGTTTTTTTAGAAAATCCGCCTAACGGCTTTGATTGATGAAATTTTATTTTGGTATAAAATTTTATGCGGGGTTTATCCCGCAAACAAAACCGAATTTTTAATCGGAGATAGATGTTTGTTTAGTTTTCAAAATCCGTCTTCGGCTTTGTCTTGGTCGAATTGATTGTTCGTGCATGGTTTTGTGCAGGGATTATTTTTTGTTAAAAGTTTTGCTTTTAACAAAAAATAAAAAACGCCAAAATAAAATTATGAATTGCTAAGGTCCTGCTTTTTACGGCCTGGACGGTTCCACTTAGCTTCCCATATTTACTAGGGCGACTCTTGGAATTTATCTTGCTAAATTCCTTAAAACACAAGCTCCACAGGTGGTTAGTCTGTATCAATGCTTAATTAAATTTTCTCTAATAAAGATTATATAATGTTTTGTGCAAATATGCAAGCTACGGTATTTTGATAAATTTTTATCTTATGATATTATAACGAAACCGCTATAATTAAAGTTTGTTTAGAAAACATAAAGCTAAAAAGGAGTAGGGAAATGGAATTTTATTTCAAAGGAAGGACGTTTCAGTTATTTATCACAAAAACACCAAACGAAGAGGGGATTGAGATCATAAGTTTTAATCTATTAGAAAATGGTAATACTCGTGAAATTGTTAAATTTACGGGAGCTGGTTATTATTGTCCGGTCTGCGGAAAAGACGTTCTCGATGGTAAAAATAATTTTTCAATAAGAGTAAACGAATTTCTTTCTACTGACAATAGAATGAGGTTAAAGATTTCTTCCAGCTGTTCGAGAAATGGACATAGCATTGATATCTTTTCAGATATCGCCATAGATATATAAATTTTACACATAGCGGAAAAACAAAAAAAGGGGGTACGCTCAATGAGTACTTGCCCCCTTCTTTTTATTTTGAAGCAAGTTTTTCAGTAGATATCTTTAGTTGTATTTATTAATATTTCTTTCAAAGTTAACTCTTGATTAAATTTTATTCGTATGTTATTTTTTTAAAATAAACCTAATTTTGAAATGAATTTTTTATTATTTAAAATATTTAAATTTATTATTACAATATAAGTATGAAAAAATTATTCACTATAGCAGCCATAAGCGATTTGCATTTAGAAAAATACTCCATAAATGACAGTTATTTTAATGGTATTGAAGAGAGGGCAGATGCTTTATTAATTGGAGGAGATATGAATAACGGGAAAAAAGAAGAGACGGAACATTTTTTGAAAATAATTTCAGAGATAAAAATCCCTATTCTGATGGTTTTTGGAAACCACGAATGTGATAATAGAAGCTTAGCAGAAATTAAGAAGCAAATCTTAGTAGAAAATAATATGATTAAAATTTTAGACGGGAGTTATCAGAAGTTTGATTTTAATGGGAAAACTTTGATTGTATCAGGAACAAAAGGTTATGGCGGTGGTTTTAGTCCTTACAATATTATAAATAAGGGAGAGAAGACTGTGAAGGAATTTTTTAAAGAAGAAATTAGGGAAGTGGATAAATTGAAAAAAGTTTTTGAAAAAATAAATAAACTTAAATTTGATTTTCATGTAGTACTAACCCACTGGGCTCCTTTTGAGGAAACAATCAAGGGGGAACCAAAGGAATTATATATGGTTTTAGGCAGCTCCAGAATGGGGGATGTTATTGAGTCACAAAAACCGGACTTAGCTTTAAGCGGACATTCTCATAGGGGCTCAATGGGAATTAAAAAAGCACGTAGAAAGCAGGTTTCTACGTGCAATATATCTTACGATGTTAATAATCGCAAAATTTGTTTTTTTGAATTTTATCCAGGGAAAATCAAGCTGCGTTATTGAGCCAACTTGCAAATTGTTTGGTGAGGTTCTCTCCAAATTCAGTCCCGGCTTTCTGTGATGTGGTTAGCATCTTATAGAATTCTGCCAAGGGAATATTTTTTTCGTTCAAAAATAAATGGTTTATAACGCTTTCGAGTAATTTTTTATTGAGAGCGGCGTATCTTTCCGCATCTCCATAAAAAAATCTTCCTGTCACTGCGCATTCCACAAATGTTCCAAGGAATTTTGATCCTTCTGCGGTAACTATGATGGGCATCATTAATTGCCACAGATTCATCGCTTCAACGTATAGCTGTTGCATGTCAAAGCACATCCATTGTAAGAGAGGCGAACAAACAATCGATTCGGGAACTCGCTCTCTGGATCTGGGACGAAACCATGGAACAAGAATGTCGTTTCTTTCTTCCTGGGAATAGTTTTCGTTGGCCAGTGAATAGGATTCTTCCATGACAATCATGGGCGAAATTAGGAGTTGTCCGATAGGAAATTTACGATGAAATTTGTCATACAGAATACAGGCCTTAATTTCGGATGTTTCAAAGATAAAATTAGCCCCAAAGAGTTCTGAGGCAAATCTTTGAGCACTTTGAAGCGATCCTTCTTTCATAACAATCCAGATGTCGAAGTCTTTTTCTGGAAGTTGTTCGGGCCTTACCGCATCTGGTCTGTAATTAGCGCTCCCAAAGAGAGAGATGCTAACGATTTCATCTGTTGCGCCAGCTTTGTTAGCCTTTTCCAGCAAATGAGGCAATACATAAATTCTAAAAATTTCGTGCTTATCCATCCTTCTCTTCCTTTTTTGTTGATTGTTTATAAATGCTTCCAAAAATATCCCTAAGGATAAAACTGCTTAAAAATATAAAGAGCTATGATTATAGATTGTAAGGTTATTTTTTTAAATAGTCAACAAAAGTCGCTATTGATTAATTTTATCATTTGTGGTATAATTAAATATCGTATAAAAATATACGATTTTTTTAATTGAGCAGTATGATGATAAAATTGAGGAGAGATAGGGTATGGATGGGAGATTTAGTGGAAATACTCAATTTGTAGGGGAAAATATTCAGTTTAATTGGGAGAAAGGAGGAGAAAAAAGAAGGTTAAAAATGATGGCATGCATTGATGACGATAATTCTGGTAAGGAAATTTTACTCATGCTATTTGAGGAAAATTCTTTGGTGGGAACTTGTCGTGCAAAAACGAGCGATAACGAAGGTAATCGTTCCTGTAATTTATGCAACCACAATCTTGAAATTAGAAATTTATCATCTGTGACGGTAATAAATTATTTGCCGGAAGACAAAATAGTCGTCCTGAGACTTTTTGGTCGCTGTCCGGAGTGCAGTGTTGATAAGGTAAATATTCTACTTTGTCGGGACATAGACATAAGCTCTTTTAATCAGTGAAGCACCCAGAGGTGTTGCCCATCGTGGTAACACCTCTTTTTATTATAAATAAATTTTTTATTTTATAATCCTTAAAAACTTTATTCACCCAGTTAAATTTTTTAAATTATTTAACGGGGTAAACTTTATAACTTCCAGAACTATTCCAAGTGAATATTTTGGTTCATTTTTTCCAGTGCCTCTTTGAGAAGTGGATAGTTTTTTAGGTTAGTATCTTCCTTTACAATTGCCTGAGCTTCGTCTAGGGCGCATTTTATCATTTTGATATTGGTGATATTTTTCATGGTGCTATCAGCTAGACCNNCGACCGACTCGGCCTCGGAATTGATGAAGTTGAGAAAGTCCAAATCGATAAGCTTCCTCAATTATCATAACCGTAGCATTGGGGATATCTATTCCTACTTCAATCACAGATGTTGAGACTAGGATATTAGTTTTTTTATTCTTAAAGTCTAGCATTATTTCCTCTTTCTCCTTGCCTTTCATGCGACCATGAAGAAGTCCAAGTTTAAATTCAGGAAAGACATCTCGCGAAAGTCTCTCGTGTTCAGTGATAGCCGCTTTAAGATCTGCCAATTTTTCAGACTCTTCAACTAAGGGAAGAATTACAAAAGCTTGGTGTCCTCTTTTTATTTCTTCCTTGATGAATTCATAAACTTCATTTTGTTTTTGTGGGAGCACCATTTGCGTAATTATGGGTTTTCTGTTTTTGGGCATTTCGGTTATCAGCGAAACATCCAAGCTCCCCAAAAGCGTCATGGAAATAGTGCGTGGAATAGGAGTGGCGGTCATGCTGAGTAGATGAGGAATTTTGTCTGGCAAGCCATCGTTAATTTCAGTAATTTTTTGTTGAAGATAGCTTCNNGTTAATAGAACCGTTGTTTATATTTTTTAATATTTCTTCGCGAGTTAATTTTATCGTATTATTTGGTGAATTTTCAATTTTCAATTTACAATTTTCATTCAATTTTTCAATTTTTGAATTCTTTTTATCGATGACTGGTGACTGATGACCGATGACATTTTTATTTTTACCGTGAACCGCCAACTGCGAACCATGAACTACATCCGATGACTGATGACTGATGACATTTTTGTTTTTGCCGTGAACCATTTCTGTGGACAGCGAACTATTGACCAACTTATACGAATTAGTAATTAATCCGATCGAAATATTATAATCAGCCAGCATTTTGCTGAACCCATTAAAATGCTGAAAAGCCAAAACTTCAGTAGGGGCCATAATAGCTACTTGAAAATCATTTTCAGCCGTTTGAAGAGCCGCTAGCATGGCTACCATTGTTTTTCCCGAGCCCACATCTCCGTTTAAAAGTCGATTCATGGGATGAGATTTGGTCAAATCCTTTTTGATTTCTTCAAATGCCTTTTTTTGATCTTTGGTAAGCTCAAAGGGAAGTGAGGTGAGAAATTCTTTAATTTTTTTCTCTGGATATTTTAATTTTTGAGCGCTTTCTTTTTTGAGTTGTTTTTTGATTTGGAAAGCTCTCAATTGAATCAAAAACATATCAAAGAAAGCAAATCTTTTTTGGGCAACTAAATAAGAATCTTCTGACTTGGGAAAATGAATATCACAAAGAGCTTTTTTGAGAGCGGGGAGGTGGTATTTTTTTAGTATTTCAGTCGGAAGCGGATCTTCTACTTCAAAATCGTTTTTAAAAATACTTTCAATTTGCCAGCGCAACCATTTGGAAGTAATGCCCTTGGTTTCGGGATAAATGGGCACGATTCTTCCGGTATGATTGGGACTTTTGTCTGCAATTTCCCAAATTGGATTGGAAAAGTAAAAACCATTCTTATCCAACTTAGCTTTGCCGCTTAGGCGAATAAATTTATTTTTGGCAAAGATATCGATTAAATATTTTTGATTAAACCATGTAGCGCGAACGATTCCTGTTTCATCTTGAAGTTGAATTTCGATAATGCTAATTTTTTTGTGCCAGCTTCTTTTGAGAGCGAATTTAATGATTTCTCCGCTTACTGTCGCGCTTTGCTCTGGAACAATTTCAACTATATTTACCAGTTTGGATAAATCATCATAACGGGCAGGAAAATGAAATAAAAAATCACCCACCGTGGTGATGCCTAGCTTCTTTAGCTTTTCCGCCTGCGCTGGCTTAATATGAGAAGTTTTATCAATAGAGGTATTTAAATTTAACATTTTGTTTGAATTGGTTATTAACGCATTAACGCATTAACGAGTTAATTTTTTTAAGTATTCTTGCTACTCATTGTAAATTGAAAATCAAAAAATGTAAATTTAATATTTAGTGTTAGCTATTTAATTCGTTAACTCGTTAATCCGTTAACTCAATAATAAATAATTTGTTCCTCTGTCTATTCTTGTTTCTCTGTTTAGAGTATGGCATAATCTAGTTATGTGAATAAATAAATTATTTTAATCTTGAGTATGAAACAACACGAAAATTATCGAGAACTTATCTGGATGCTAGCTAAAACTGACTTTAAATTGCGTTATCATGGCAGTGTGCTGGGATATTTATGGGCTCTGCTTAAACCACTTTTGACTTTTGCGGTTTTGAATTTTGTTTTTTCTTCGATGTTTAATCCTAGAGGAGACGGACTCAGTACTTATTCATTGCAATTATTGGTTGCTCTTATGATGTTTTATTTTTTTTCTGAAGGAACAAGTGCGGGGATGGCTTCTTTGCTTTCCAAGGCTCAATTAGTTACCAAAATTTACGTTCCGCGTTGGACAATCATATTGGCCTCAACTATTAATGCTACTTTAATATTTCTGATGAATCTTTTAGTGATTGCTCTCTTTTTTGCTATTAAAGGATTTATGCCAAGCTTGGCGGCTATCGGAATGTTTTTGTTGTTTTCTGTTTTTATTTATATTATTGTTTTATCTTTTGCTCTTTTGACCGCTCCTTTGTATGTTAAATTTAGGGATTTATCGATGATTTGGGAAGTTTTATTGATGATAATTTTGTATGCTTCGCCGATAATTTATCCGCTGACGACATTGCCAGCCGAGTATCATAAATTTATCCTTTTAAATCCAATCGCTTTTATTATACATTTTACCAAGGAATCTATGCTCAATAATCACTTTGCCGATTGGCATCAATATGGAATTTTTATTTCCATCGTTTTTGGTTTCTTTGCTTTTAGTATTTGGGCTTATCGAAAATTAATCGTAAAAGTGGCGGAGGAAGTATAGCAAAAATTTCAAAATCCCAATTTCAAATTTCAAATAGATTTTTTATTATTTTGTTGCGAGCATGCCAAATCTGTCGGTTTTTGTCATCCTGAACTTGATTCAGGATCTCTAGCGGGGCGATAAGATTTTTTCCCTGATAGGGACTTATCTTTCGATAAGCAAGAATATTGTTATGCTTCGTGCTAGCGGGGGTTTGATGACATATGTCATTTGCCAACTCACAATTTGTCATTCTCGAAAATAAAATTTCTTAATGAAGCAATGAGTGTTAGAAATTTATTTATCGGGGATCTCACACCCAACCATTTCCAAGTTCTTTTCTTTAATTCAAAAAAGGTATATACTTTATTTAATTTAAACTTCCATACTTGATCAATGATGCCGACTAGATATATTTAAAAAATATTGATTTTAAACAAACTTTAAAATTAGCTAATTTAAATTAAATAAAAACTATGTCAAAAAATATTTTGCAATATGCGATGGGTCTTTTGATAATCGCTTTTTTGTGGTGTGTGCAAGATGCAAGTGCTTTGGTAACGGAAATAGATTCAGATATAAAAACTGAAACAACCTGGATTAAGGAGGATAGTCCGTATGTAATTAAAAGAGATGTATATGTAGATGCTCCTTTGACAATAGATCCTGGAGTTATTGTTAAATTTGATTATAACGTTGGGGCTGATTTAATAGTGAGAAGTGAGCTAAATGTAATTGGGGATAAAAATGATCATATAATTTTTACCTCAATTAGAGATGATTCGTTTGGCGGAGATACGAATAATGATGGTAATCTTACTGTGCCAAAACCGGGGGATTGGTCTGAGATAAGATTTCAAGTTGGTTCCATCGGGACAATGGAATATGTGTCAGTACTGTACGCCGTTGGGCTAAATTCAGTTAGAGGGGCAATTACAATAATAGGCACAAATGATGTTGCAATTAGGAATACAGAAATTAGATATAGTGGTTATGCTGGCATTCTTCTGTCTGATTCTTCGCCGATAATTGAGAAAAATATTATTTCCAATAATGGTGTTGGAGTTATGTTGTTTGGCGGGAAGAAGGCGGTTATGACATATAATATTATTGCTGATAATAGAGGAGGAGCTTCAGTGATGGGAACTCCCACATCTTTTGATCAGCTCGACGCGAGAAATAATTGGTGGGGAGATATTTCGGGTCCTTACTATGAAAGAGGATTTTACGGGGGTGTGGAGCAAGAGAATCTTGATGGAAAGGGCAATCGTGTTAATTATGGGGTTCGATTTGATCCTTGGTTAGACAAAGAACCAACCGACGAAGATATGGGTTGCCAGGAAAATTGTTATTCAAGTGTTTTATTTTTGCCAGGACTTAAAGCCAGTAGGCTGTATGATAAATCAGAATCAACTTGTCCTTATGATGCAGATAATAAGGAATTAGTTTGGGAGCCAAATTGTAACGAGGATGTACGTGGGTTGTATTTGGATTCTGACGGGAAAAGTATAAGTTCGGATATATACGTTAAGGAAGGTGATGTTATTGATGAGACGCCAATTGGTTCAAATATATACAAATCATTTATTGAAAAAATGGATTCAATGAAAAATGCGGAAGGATTAATTAATGATTGGAAAGCTGCTTCGTATGATTGGAGATTATCGTTGGATGATATTTTGGCGGATGACTCTATTGAAGGTAAGCTTAGAGATTTGGCGGCAAACTCGAAAAGTGGAAAGGTGACAATTGTAGCTCATTCCAATGGTGGCTTATTAACAAAAGCTTTGATGATAAAGCTTGGCGATGAGGAAGTTAAAAAGTTGGTTGACAAAATTATTTTTGTGGCCGTCCCTCAAGTTGGCACACCAGCTGCAATGGCGGGCTTACTTCATGCAGAAGACCAAGGTCTCTTTCCTGTATTAAGTATGAAAAATGCCAGAGCATTTGGTGAAAATATGGCAGGCGCATATAATCTTTTACCATCTGAAAAATATTTTTCTTCCGTTCAAACACCGGTGGCATCTTTTGATATTGATTCGGATTCGGATTTTAAAGATAGATACTCGAATAATATTGATTTGTACAATGAATTTTATAATTTTCTCATCGATGATTTTCATAGAGTTTCGGCTACTTGTTCCGAGATGGATATCCCTATTGGATTGAATTGGAAATTATTGGAAAAATCAAAAAGCGTACATGAGGATTTGGATAATTGGACAGCTCCCGAAGGTATTAATGTAATTCAAATTGCTGGCTGGGGTGTGTTGGGGACATTGAGCAAAGCGGAATACACAAATAAGAAAGAAGATTATTGCGATGAGGGGATATGCGTAAGTGGAATGGACACTTTGGATCCAGATTTTAAGTTCACAATTGATGGTGATGGGACTGTGGTTACACCAAGCGCGCTATGGATGAGTGAAGAGAGATATTGGGTTGATATAGCTAAATATAATAGTCCATTAAATAGAATTGGCACCTTGCGATTATTTGGTACTGATCATGCGGATATATTAGAAATCCCAGAACTTAATTCATTTGTTGCAGATAATATTGCAAATAATTTAAAACCAATCGAAGAGTATAAATATGTAACTACCGAAGTTCCGCCATCATCTGATGAAAAACGTTTAGAGTATTCATTGCATTCGCCTCTGACACTGGAATTGTATGATGATCAAGGTCGTCATACTGGCATAAATTCCAGCGGTCAAATTGAAGAACAAATTCCAGGGACATATTATAAACAGTTTGGTGATGTTAAATATATTTTTGCCAACGAGGATATTTCTAGTCATATTAAAATGAATGGCTATGACGAAGGAGTCTTTACTTTTGAGGTAAAAGAATTCATAGGTGATGAAGAAATAAATAAGGTTACTTTTAAAGATATGCCGACAACTCCTGAGACAAGAGTAGCATTTGCAGTTCCCAGTGATCTTGAAAATGCCTCAAGCTTAGAAATTGATAAAAATGGAGATGGCACAATTGATTTTTCTCTGGAGCCAAAGATTGGAGAAATAGTAATCTTGGATACAACGGCTCCCGTGACAAATAATTCATTGGAGGGCAAGTTGGGAGATAATAGTTGGCACACCACTGATGTTAAATTTTCTTTATCTGCCACTGATGAGGCTGGAGGAAGCGGAGTTGCCAAAACATATTATTCTTTAGATGGAGGCGAAACGCTGATTGAGTATTTAAATCAAATAATATTCGATCAAGAAGGAGTTTTTGAAGTAGAATATTATTCTATTGATAAGCAGGGTAATGTTGAAGAAAAGAGAAAAACAACAATTAAAATTGATAAAGCTGCGCCAGAAGTAAAATTAACTTTTGATGTTACGGCTAAAAAATTGGATATATTAGGAATGGATAATTTATCAAGCGCTGTTTCTGTTACGACCACGGAAGAAGAAATTACGGATTCAAAATCATTAAATAATAAAAAGAATAAATTATTTTGGTTTTTAGATAAATTTAAAAATCAAAGTAAAAACAAGATAACTGTAACTGCGACGCTAATTGATGAAGCGGGGCATAAGACTGAAATTATTTGGGAAAAGAAAAAAGATAAAAATAATCGTGTTGACATTAGCATAGCCTCTATTTCTTACAATGGAAATATTTTACCTATTAATACTGGCATATTGCAATATAAATGGGCGCAGAATTGGAAGAAAAAGTATTTGTTTTTTGCATCACATATTAACACTGATTCAATGAGATTGGAATCGCATTATTTTGCCAAAAAGAATGAAACTTGGCTAATGGAAAAACCGATGGAGATTGTTGATGATGAGAGTGATGATGAGTTTACTAGGCGTCCTGCTTGGAAAAAGATGCAAGGAATGATTATTCCTAGTATAATGACGGATGCGGGGAAGTTAAAAATAAATTATTAATTATATAAGATATAAACATTAATATAAAATTATGACAAAAAAAATGGTAATATTTTTAGCGAGCATATTATTAATTTTGGGATTAGTGACAATTTTTTCCAGACAGATAGGACTATGTCCTTCTTATAGTTATAGTGTCTGTGCGTATTTTTTTGATTCATTTTTCATGGTCCTTTTGCCCACAATCCCTCTTTTTATCTTCTCTCTTGTGACTTATTTAATGAAAGAAAGTGTTTTTCAGGCATGGTGGCGATTTGCTCGCGTCTGGATACCAGCTTCAATGTTAGCGATTTTAGTTTCTCCATCAAATTCTCATAACTGGATGTTTCCAATTGAAAAGGGAACAGTTGCTTTTTTCTCATCTATATTTTTTGTAATTATCAGTATTATCTTGATAACGATCTGGTCACTTAAAGAAAGAAAAATTAAAAATAGGTAATAAAGCTTACAAAATTTACTAAAAATAAAAGTAACGTTTATTTACGGCCGTAAATAAAGTTGTCTTCAATTAATTTATGTATAGAATTGGAAAAAACCAACAGAAAATTATGTTAATTTTATTAGGCGGTGTAGCCTTGGGTTTCTCCAATTCACCTAGAAAATATTTTGATACTTTTAATAAAATAAAAAAGGACTGGAAGGATATTGATAGGCGAACATTCAACAATTCACTAAAAAGACTTTCTCGAAATAAATTAATTGAGGAAAAAAGATTGCCAAATGGATCTTTTAAACTAGTTCTCACTAAGAATGGCAAGAAAGAAGCTATAAAAAGGAGTATTATTGGAAGTGCGATAAATTTTAAAAAGCCCAAGAAGTGGGATAAGAAATGGAGGATTGTAATATTTGATATTCCTGAAAAAGATAGAATATTTCGAGATATTTTGCGACAGCATTTATATGCGCTAGATTTTTATAAGATACAGCAGAGTGTTTTCGTTTCTCCTTATCCATTCGAGAGGCCTATTTTAGAATTAGTAGAATTGTATTCGGCTGAGCGATATGTCCAAGTGATTACAGCCGTAGCAATTAATAAAGAAGAAAAGCTTAGAGCTCACTTTTTTGAAAAAATATCATAAACTTTAAAATATAATCTTTGAAATGCAAATTTTCAAAAGTAACGTTTATTTACGGTCGTAAATAAACGTTACTTTTTTGTTTTGGGATGAATGAATTGGGGTGAAAGAGGAAGAGAAAAAGAGGGAGAAAAAAAAGGATTTGAGAGAGAAAGAAAAAAATGTGGGAAAGAAAGAAAAAAAGAGGGGTGGGGAAAAGAGGATTCATAGAAAATGGTAAAGTTGCACTTTGGTCTGTATGGTGATAAAATTAATTAGTAAAAAATAAGCCTCATTAAGGGCTGTTTATTTTCGTTGTAATTCAGAAAACTTAAAATGATACCTTATCAGGCAAAAACAAAAAATCTCCGCCTAACAATGTGAAGTGTATAAACTTCTGGCCGAGATTTATTCTGCTTCTATTATATCACCATAGTGCTTAATTGTCAATTGTTCGAAATTGTATTAATATCAATTTATGACCAAAAAAGATTTAAATAAAAATTCTGAGATTGCTATCTCAGTTAAGAATGTTTCTAAAACTTTTCGCATTCCGCATGAGAGAATTACCAGTCTCAGGGGAGCGGCGGTAAATGTTTTTAAAAAAAGCACTTATGAAGAATTTAAAGCATTAGATAATGTCTCTTTTGAAGTGAAAAAGGGAGAGTTTTTTGGAATTATTGGAAGAAATGGAAGTGGTAAATCAACTCTGCTTAAAATTTTAGCCGGTATTTATCAACCAGATATTGTTAAAAAGGGAAAGGTTCACCCCATGAAATCCGCCAAAGGCGGTGCGAAGCAATTTCACGGGGTAAAGGTAAATGGGATGATATCTCCTTTTTTGGAATTGGGAATCGGTTTTAATCCGGAATTGTCAGGAAGAGATAATGTTTATCTTAATGCCACAGTTTTGGGAATGACTAAGAAACAAATTGATGAAAAATTCGACTCAATCGTAAAATTTTCAGAATTAGAAAGATTTATAGACCAAAAATTAAAAAACTACTCCTCCGGAATGCAAGTTAGTCTGAAATTTAACGTTTCCACTCATACCAACTTCTAAATTATTGGCTTATGTTATTCAATTCAATCCAATTTCTCATATTTTTTCCTATTGTAGTAGGGCTTTATTTTGTGTTGCCATATAAATATAGATGGATGATGCTTTTGGCTGCTAGCTGCATTTTTTATGCAGCGTTTATTCCAAAGTACTTGCTTATCCTATTCCTGACTATAATTATCGATTACACTGCTGGTATATATATTGAAAAAACAGAAGGAAGAAAAAAGAAAATGTGGCTTATAATGAGTATAGTATCTACATGTTTGGTGCTTTTTTCCTTTAAATACTTTAATTTCTTTGGCTCAAATATACAACACATAGCAAACTTTTTGCATTGGAATTACTCATTTAAATTGTTGCATATAATCCTTCCAATCGGGCTTTCGTTTCATGTTTTTCAGAGTCTTAGCTATGTCATAGAAGTATATCGCGGTCATCAAAAGTCAGAACATAATTTTGGAATATACGCACTTTATGTAATGTTTTTCCCTCAATTAGTAGCGGGGCCCATAGAGCGTCCTCAAAATTTATTGCATCAATTTTATGAAAAACACGATTTTGATTATAAGAGAGTGGTTGACGGATTGCGATTAATGCTTTGGGGCTTTTTTAAAAAAATAGTAATAGCAGATAATGCCGCAATTGCAGTAAATATTGTTTTTGGAAGACCTCATGATTTTACGGGAATGCCTTTGATTTTAGCAACGATCCTTTTCGCATTTCAGATTTATTGTGATTTTTCTGGATATTCTGATATAGCCATTGGGTCTGCTAGGGTTATGGGGTTTAGGCTGATGAAGAACTTTGATCGTCCCTATCACTCAAAATCAATTTCTGAGTTTTGGAAGCGCTGGCACATTTCGCTTTCAACTTGGTTTAAGGATTATATATATATTCCACTTGGTGGCAATAGAGTTGCTACTGTGGGTATATATTTTAATTTGTTTGTGACGTTCTTGATAAGTGGATTCTGGCACGGAGCAAATTGGACATATGTTATTTGGGGAGCTCTTAATGGTGTATATATTATTTTTGCAATTATAACTAAAGACTTCAGGAAGAAAGTTGTAGAATTAGTTGGCTTGAATAAATTTCCTAGGATCTATAAATTTATTCAAATCATTATTACATTTTCTTTGACTTGTTTTGCCTGGATATTTTTTAGGGCAAATAGTATTCAGGATGCTGTATATATAGCAACTCATTTATTCACAGGAGTTGAACACTATTTCGCCAATGTATTTTTGCCAAATATTTCAAAGGGATATGACTTTTTCTCAACTGGAAGCATATTTGGCATAGATATGGGAATAACATACAGTAGCTTTATTAGCACTGTTATTTTTATTGCCATTTTGGAACTTGTTCAGTTTATCCAAAGGTATGGAAGTATTCAGGAAATGCTTAGATCGCAGCCAGTTTTGGTTCGCTGGTCGATTTATTATGCATTGGTTGTGCTTATTATTTTTTTTAGCGGATCAGGAGCAGGTAGTCAATTTATATATTTTCAATTTTAATATATGGCGAAATTAATTTTTAGAATTTTCATATTTTCAACACCATTCTTTTTATTATTACTATTGGAGCTTTTCGTAGTTCCATTTGGTGCTTTTAATTTTCGGTCATGGGAAGCTTTTCGTCCAAAACAATTTTTCAGTGCTTTGCCTGGACCATTTTATCCAAATAAATATTTAGAAAAAGTTGAAAAAGGAGACTTGGGTCCGCATACTAAGTTTGCTGTCTTTAAAAATGTCGTTTGGCAGACAGATAAATATGGGTATAGGACATCCAATAATAGCAGCTATCATGATGTTGTTATTGTCGGTGATTCAAATATTGTTGGTAGTGGAATGTCCCAAGAGGATATTCTGTCGGAAGTCCTTGAAAAAAAATCTCAATTAAGTGTTTACCCATATTCCCCTTCGAGAATTGAATATTTTTTAAGTGAAGATAGGTTTAAAAATGATAACCCTAAAATTGTTATATTATCTTGTGTTGAGCGTGAATTGAATGGAGTATTTTTACCAGCAAAAGCCCTGATATCACCTGATGAAAACATTTTTGATCGAACATATAATCCATTTTTATCTTACCTTGATGGCAAATTGAGAAACAATGCTTTCGGAGTAAAACTAGTTGCTTTTTTAGATCAAGCACTCAATCCTAACATTTTTAGATTCATTAGATCGGAAATCACAGGAGAGGTTCCAGCGCCATTGTATACATATGCTTCTGGAAAGACACTCTTTTTTCAGGGAGAGGCGGCCAATAAGGATGTTTCCAGTGAAGATATTGAAAAAATTTCCGATTTTGTTGAAAAACTTAGAGATGATCTTAATGAACGAGGCATTCATATTATTTTTTTGCCAATTCCAAATAAAGAAAATATATATTATAAAATGCTACCCTCGCAAAAGAAGCCGATTTTCTTAAGAGATTTGATAAGTGAATTAAACAAAAGAAATATTGATCTTATTGACACGCAAACTCTATTTGAGGATGCTTATGAAAAACAGGGAATTAAGCCTTATCACACGGATGACACTCATTGGAACTCCAATGGTGTAAAAATAGCATCTGATGAATTGATGAAGCATATAAATAAACAAATGCAAGCAAATGAAATTACCAATGGAAATTAAAACGTAATTGCGCTATAATATAAAAATGGAAAAAGATATAACAATCAGTGTTAAAAATATTTCTAAAACTTTTCGCATACCGCATGAAAAGATAACCTCTATCAAGGGGGCGGTTACCAATGCTTTTAGAAGTGGGGGGTATGAAGAATTCAAGGCCTTGGATGATGTTTCCTTTGAAGTAAAAAAAGGAGAGTTTTTTGGAATTATCGGGAGAAATGGAAGCGGTAAATCAACTCTTTTAAAAATTTTAGCCGGTATTTATCAACCAGATACACCAAAAAAGAAAAAAGGGGTTCACCCCGTTAAATCCCGATTACTATCGGGCAATTTAACTGGGGTAAAAATTAATGGGATGATATCGCCATTTCTAGAATTGGGAATCGGTTTTAATCCGGAATTGTCAGGAAGAGATAATGTTTATCTTAATGCCACAGTTTTGGGAATGACTAAGAAACAAATTGATGAAAAATTTGACTCAATTGTAAAATTCTCAGAACTTGAAAGATTCATCGATCAAAAACTCAAAAATTATTCATCCGGAATGCAAGTCCGCCTTGCTTTCAGCGTCTCCATCCATGCCAACCGCGACATCCTCCTAATGGACGAAGTCCTCGCCGTCGGCGACAGCAACTTCCAATCAAAATGCCTAGAAGAATTTAACAAATATCGCGATATGGGCCGCACTGTCATCATAGTAACCCATGATATTCTGGTGGTGCAAAGATATTGTGATCGTGCGATGCTTCTTCGAGATGGTAAAATTGTGAAAATTGGGAGCGCAGATGATGTGGGAGATATTTATATCTCTCAAAATATATCGGATAATGCAAAAAAAATGCAAGATGATGATAGTTTGGATAAAGAAGACGGAAAGAGAAGGCATAAAAATAATGTAATTCAATGTGGAGCGATTAGAAAAGTAATGTTTGAGAAAATTGAATTATTGGATTCCAACGAAAAAAAATTATCATTGGTGAAATATGATCAACCTGTTATATTAAGATTAGTTATAGTAGCTAACGATAACGTGAAAAATTTAGCCTTTGGATATCACATAAGGGACTCAAGCGGGCTCGACATTGTTTATTCGGATAATATTATTGAGAATTTTAAATTTACTAACTTAAAAAAGGGCCAGCAATATATAATTGATTGGAAGTTTAAAATGTCACTTATTCAAGGAAGCTACAAGATAGCTTGTGCTCTTTCTATCCCTATTGATTTAAAAAAATCCATTGTGGATATGTGTGATTTTGTTGGTTCGGCTGTAAATTTTCAGGTGTATCCAAGAGAGGGTTCTTTTTTGTATGGAAAGGTTCATTTGGATAATAATATCAATATTATAAATCATGAGAATATCAATTAATTTATGTATCAGTTAAAATATATTACAAAATCACATGAAGAAAATTATAAATACATTAAAGGCTAATATTATTCTAAGAGATAGAAAAAAAAATAATGAAAAAATAATGCTTAATATTGGTTGTGGAACTGATTATAAACAAGGCTGGATAAATATTGATAATAATTCAGAGAATAATATAAAAAAATTAGATTTAAAATGGGATTTGAGATGCGCTTTGCCATTTCCTGATGATTGTGTTGACTTCATTTATAGTGAACATTTTTTCGAGCATTTAACTGTAGATGAAGGAAAAAAATCTCTTAGAGATTTTTTCCGTGTTTTAAAAAAGGGTGGAGTGATGAGAACATCTATGCCTAATTTAAAAGATGTAGTAGAAATGTACTTAAATCCAGAGTGGAAGAAATCTTGTATGATAAAAAAATTTGGACTTGATTATATCCAAACAAGCGCAGAGATGATTAATGTTAGTTTCCGTCATTGGGGGCACAAATGGCTATATGATTATGAAGAATTAAAAAGAAGGCTTGTTGAAATAGGTTGTGTTAACATTGAACAATGTTTATTAGGACAAAGTAAGTATGATGATTTAAAAAATCTTGAAATACGAAATGAATCCACTTTAATTGTGGAGGTAACAAAATAATTTTAAAATAATTATGCAATATAGAATACTGGTGTTCCCATGTGGTTCTGAAATAGGATTAGAAATACACAATGCACTTAAATTTTCTACCCATGTTAAATTATTTGGTGGTTCAACAATCGCAAACCATGGCAAATATGTGTATAAAAACTATATAGAGGACATTCCAAATGTGGATAGCTTTGATTTTATTGAAGGAATTAATAAGATTTTAGATGAAAATAAAATTGACTTTATTTTTCCTGCACACGATAGCGTTGTCTTAAAATTGGCTGAAAATATTGATAAATTATCTTGTAGTGTAATAGGTTCTCCCGCTAAAACCTGTGAAATATGTAGATCGAAAAGTAAAACGTATGATTTTTTTAAGGGAATAATTGATGTGCCACGTATCTATAGGAACGGGGAAAGTCCATCCAAATATCCCATTTTTCTGAAGCCTGACATCGGGCAAGGTTCAAAAGGTACATTTCTGGTAAATTCATTGGAAGAGATTGAATTTTACAAAAAAAAAGATGAATCAATTTTAGTATTGGAATATTTGCCAGGAGAAGAATATACCATAGATTGTTTTACTAATAAAAATGGAGAACTTCTTTATGCTGAAGCAAGGCGCAGGAACAGAGTTTCTAACGGTATAAGTGTGGAAACATTTCCAATTAAAGAAAGCATTTTTAAAAGTATTGCAGAAAAAATAAATAAGAAACTTATATTTAGGGGCGTATGGTTCTTTCAGTTAAAAAAAGATGTGGATGGAAAATATGTTTTATTGGAAATTGCACCTAGAATAGCAGGCAGTATGGCTTTGCATAGAAATTTGGGAATAAATTTCGCACTTTTGAGTGTTTTTGATGCTTTGAATAAGGAGGTGATGATTTCAAATAACAAATATGATATAATTATGGACAGGGCTTTATTTAATAGATTTCAAATAAAATTGGAATACAACAGTGTTTATATAGATTTAGATGATACAATAATTTTTGAAAATAAAGTAAATCCTATGGTCTTGTTTTACTTATACCAGTGTCTGAATGATGGCATAAAAGTATGCCTATTATCAAGGCATAAGGCCAGAACTGGAAATGATATAAGAGATATTTTAAAAAGTTTTAAAATAGGAGAGATTTTTGATGAAATAATTGATGTGATGAATAATGAAAGTAAAGATATCTATATAAGGGATAAAAAGTCTATTTTTATAGATGATTCATTTAGTGAGAGAAGGGTGGTTGGAGATAAGCTAGATATACCAACTTTTGAGGTTAGTTCTATTGAAAGTTTAATTAATTGGAAATATTAAGTATATGGAGAATAACGTGAGCGAGCGCGACCTAATGCATTTTGAATTATTGAGAGATAATGTAACTTCTTTTCTTGATGATTGTGCATCTAAATATGATACGGGGGGATTATTGCTTGATATCGCACCGCAAGATCATGCTGGAGCCAGGGCATGCTTTAAAAAAAATAAAATTGAGACCTTAGACATTGATCCAAAATCAAATGCAACATATATTGCTGATATATGTAGTGTAAATAAGGATATGTTATTGGACGATAAATTTGATGTAATTGTTTGCACGGAGGTCTTAGAACACACCCTTAATCCTTTCGATGCTATCAAAGAAATAAAAAGAATTTTAAGAAAAGATGGTCTGGCTTTTTTCTCTGCTCCTTTTGATTTTCGTATCCATGGCCCGTTACCAGATTGTTGGAGGATTAGCGAATATGGTTGGAGGGCTCTTTTAAAAGATGGTTGGGAAATATTGGAAATAAAGACGCTGGAATCAGATAGGTTTTTAATGCCAATTCATTATACAATTGTTGCCAAGAAAAAATAATTAGATAACGCATTATGAAATATGTTGAAAAATAAATTAATTTTTGAAAAACCCGTACTTATAACAAAACCAGTAATGGTTGATTTAACTGAACTAAATCATGAATTACGGGAAGTTTGGAATTCTGGTTGGCTTACAAATAATGGATATAAACATCAGGAGCTTGAAGTCAGACTTAGAAATGAAATTTTCAATAATTTCGCGACTTCGCTTGTGGTTAATGCAACTATTGGACTTCTTATTGCCCTAAAAACTTTAGATATAAAAGGTGAAGTGATAACAACTCCCTTTACTTTTCCAGCTACAGCACATGCAATTTCCTGGGCTGGTCTTAAACCAATTTTTTGTGATATTGATCCAGTCACTATGAATATTGATTCTGAAAAGATAGAGAGCTTAATAACAGATAGAACATCCGCAATTGTGGGTGTCCATGTTTTTGGAAATCCGTGTGATGTTGAAAAAATAGATAAAATCGCAAAAAAATACAACTTAAAAGTTATATATGATGCTGCGCATGCTTTTGAATTAGAAATTAACGATCGCAGTATTGTTAATTATGGGGATGCATCCGTCTTTAGTTTTCATGCGACGAAATTGTTTCATACTGCAGAAGGAGGTGCAATTGTATTTAAAGAGAAGAGCATGAAGGGAAAATGTGATATAATAAAAAACTTTGGAATAAAAGGCGATGATGTTGTTGAATGTGGAATTAATGGAAAAATGAATGAATTACAGGCAGCTGTAGGATTGTTGATGTTAAAAGAAAAAGAAGAGGAGCGAGAATTGCGTAAACTTATAGAAGGTATATATATGAAGGAACTTAGCGGTGTTGACGGTGTTATATTACCTAATAGAGAAAAAAAAGTTACAAAAAACAGTTTACAATATTTTGTAATTAGGGTAGATGCTGATAAATTTGGCAAAACAAGAGATGATGTTTTTGAGGAGTTAAGAAAAAATAATGTTTTTGCAAGGAAATATTTTTATCCCCTATGTACAGAATATAATCATTATTCTTGTAAAAATATTGATATTAAAAATGCGGAAAAAATTGTTGAGCAGGTTTTGTGTCTTCCATTTCATGGGGGTCTTTCTATAAAAGATGCAACTGCTATAACGAAAATAATAAAAAACATTTCAAAAAAATAATATATGCCAAAAGTAAGTATTTTAATACCATCATATAATCACGAAAAATATATAATGGAATGTATCCAAAGTGTTTTAGATCAGTCATTTCAGGATTTTGAGATTATAATAACGGATGATGGCTCAGTTGATAACACTGTTGCAAAAATTAAAAAATTTAAAGATAACAGAATAAAACTTTTTTGTTTTGAAAAAAATAGAGGAGCTTCTGCGGCTGTGAATAATTGTATAGAAAATTCTTGCGGAGAGTATATCGCTATCATGAATTCAGACGATATTTTTGTTGGCGATAAGATAGAAAAGCAAGTTAATTTTCTAGAAAAAGATACAAGCATAGGCGCTGTACTTTCTTATATATCAGCAATTGATGAAGAGGGAAACGATATATTGGAAACTCAGATATTCAATTATAAACATTTTGATAGAGAAAATCAAAATAAATACAAATGGTTGAAATTATTTTTTTCTGGAGAAAATGCTTTAGCGCAACCTAGCACATTAATTAGACGTTCTTGCTACTCTACTATTGGTTTTTATGATGAACGTTTTGCTCAAATCCCAGATTGGGATTTTTGGATTCGTTTTTGCATGAATTATGACTTGCATGTTATTCCTGAAAGATTAGTTAAATATAGAATACGGGACAATAATCAAAATATTAGTGCAGACAGGCCCGATAAAAGAATTAGAATTAGCTGGGAGACATCCCAGGTATTGAGAAATTTTTTAAATATAAATGATATAAATGAATTTAAAAAAATATTTCCAAATTGTTACGAACAACCAATAAACACTAAATTTATACCATATTGTATAGCAAAAATGGCGTTAAGTGAGGATAGGGGTGTTGCATACAATCATTTCGCGGTAGACATCCTTTATGAGATTTTTAAAGATAAAAAATTATCTTTAGAAATAGAAAAATTTTATAATTTTTCATTTTCTGATTTAATTGATATTTCTGGAGAAAGAGATTTATTTTTTATCAATGAAAGAAATGAATTAAATGATATTATTAGATCTAAAAATAGACTAATTAAAGAAAAAGAAAAGAACATTTTATTTATGAAATCATCTGTGTTTTGGCGTGCTAGAAATATTTATATTGAAATAAAAAATGTAAAATTTTTAAAATTATTTAAATTAATAAATACTGCATTGTTAATAATTAGAAGAGATGGAACTATTGTTTTTTTAAAGCGATTAAATAATTTTATAAAAGGATTGTTTGTAAGTGCCCAAACTGGAAACAGGGTAATAATTGAAGAAAAATATCAAGACAGGTGGAATAATAATGAACCGCTAGTATCAATTATAATCCCGTGTTATAACTACGGAAAATTTGTAATTGAAGCTATTGAATCTGCGGTTTCCCAAACATTCCAGAGTATAGAAATAATTGTTATAAACGATGGGTCAACAGACAAAGATACGATAGATGTTTTAAACAATTTAAATTATCCAAAAGTTAGAGTCGTTCATCAGGAGAATCAAGGTTTAGCGCAAACTCGTAATAATGGCGCGTTATTATCAAAAGGAAAATATATTTGCTTTCTTGATGCTGATGATATGATGATGCCTACTTATATTGAAAAAGCGTTAATCATTTTAGAAGCAGATGGTAATTTGGGGTGTGCGTATAGTTGGTTGCAGTGTTTTGGAGATAATGAATCTATTTGGAGGACTCAGGATTTTGATTCTTTTGTAATAAGAAACTCAAATATCGCATCTTCTCATAGCGTTATAAGAAAAAGTGCTTGGGACAAAGTCTTTGAATTAAATAATTGTGGTTTTCTTACTAAATATAATGGATATTTCGAGGATTGGGTTTTTTGGATTGATATGATACGAACTGGACTAGGAGGCCGAGTTATAAAAGAATGCCTGATAAGATATCGAATACATAAAAATTCTCTTAGTGCGACACACAAACCAGGATTTAGTAAAAAACTTTCTGAGCTAAAGACTGATCGCCGTGATTTTTTTGAAAATAATAAACTGGCAGATGAGTTGCAAGAAAAAATATACAATCAAATAAAAATTTTAAATCCATTTGAAAATATTATAGAAGCTGAATTTATTAAAAGTAATAAATCAATACTTTTTATAGTTCCATGGTTGACATGTGGAGGTGTAGAATCGGTTCTTTTGGAAAAAATAAAAGGACTTAAATTTAATGGATTTCAGATAACTATTATTACTACGGAAGAATCAGATAATGATTGGGAATGGAAATTCTTAGAAGTTACACCTTTTATATATCATTTGCCAAATTATTTAGATAGGAGCGATTATAATAAATTTATTTTTAGTTTTATTAATGGACGAAATATAACGGAGGTATGCGGTGTGCATTCAAGCTTTTTTTATCAAATAGCGGGCGATATGGTCAGAAGATTTCCCAAAATAAATATTTCTGATGTTCTACATAATGATTCAAAACTGGGATACTATGAGTCCGCAGTAAAGTATGATAAATATATTAAAACTCATATCGTGATTTCCAATAGGATAAAAAAAGTAATTGAGAATTGTGGTGTAAAAAGAGAAAAAATTAAAGTAGTTTATAATGGAATTGATACTTTTGACAGGTTTAATCCTCGAGAATGTGTTAAAGAAAAAACAAAAATGAACGTACTGTTTTTAGGTAGATTTTCTCCTGAAAAGCGGCCACTTGATTTTTTAAAAGTAGCAAAAGAATTTGCAAACGATAAGGACATCCAATTTTTTATGGGCGGAGATGGTATTCTAAAAAAAGAGATAGACTTATTCATTAAGAGAAATAGATTGAAAAATGTAAAATTATTGGGTTTCGTTAAGCCGGAGAGTACGCTTATTAATTCTGATATTTTAGTCATGACATCAGAGGTAGAGGGATTCCCTATGGCTGCTCTGGAGGCAATGTCAATGAAGAATGTTGTAATCTCTACTAATGTGGGAGAAATCGATAAAATTGTGTTAAATAATAAGAACGGATTTGTTATCAGTGAAGTGGGCGGCATAAAGGCAATAAAAGAAAAAATTAGCTACTTCCAAAATAATAGAAATGCATTAAGAGAGATGCAGGATAGTGCTCGCATTCATGTTTTAGAAAATTATGACGTTAAATATATGACAAAAGGATATTTGGAAATTTTTTCAAATAAAAAATAATGCATGCATAATATAATTTTAAAATTAAAATTTGTTTTTTCTATTCTCAAAAGAGATGGTCTTTGCTCTTTTTTGAGGAAAATGACTAAGTCTTTAAAAAATAAACAAGGTAACGGAATTGCTAATAAATTATTTATCGAACAATGGTTTAGGGGTGAGGGGAAACTCGAAAATCTTTATGGTAAACATGAGTACAATTCCGTTAAGGATACGCACATTGCTTTTATTATCCCTGGGACGGGAATTTCTGGTGGCATAGCTGTTGTTTTGAAACATGCAAATTTATTAAAAGCCAAAGGATATAATATAACTCTTTTATCTCAAGATGGAAATACGCGCATCGATTGGTTTCCGAATCAAGAAGCTTTAATTATTCCCTTTGATGAATGGAATAAACTTAAGCTAATCAATATTTGTATCGCAACAAGCTGGACAACAGCGCCATTTTTAAGTGTTATTGAGTCCGATCGCAAAATTTATTTCGTGCAATCTGATGAGAGGCGTTTTGATATTAAGGATACTCATACGATTAATATTATAGAGGCTACATATAAAATGAAATGTGAATTTATGACGGAAGCTCTTTGGCTACAGCGCTGGCTTAAGGAAGAATTTGGTCATAATGCTCATTATGTTCCTAACGGAATAGATTTAGACATATTCCACAAAACAAATCCTATGGAGCCAAAAAGTGAAAAGCCTAGGATATTAATTGAGGGGGCAATTGACGTTCCATTTAAGGGAATGGATGACGCTTACAGTGCAATTAAAGATTTAGATTGTGAAATTTGGATTGTGAGTAACAATGGAAAACCTAAAAAAGGCTGGAGATATGATAAATTTTTTGAAAGTGTTCCATTTGAAAAAATGAAAGAAATCTATTCATCTTGTGATATTTTTCTCAAAATGAGTAGGGTAGAGGGATTCTTTGGACCGCCTATGGAAGCGATGGCTTGCGGTTGCGCTGTGGTGGTGGGAAAAGTGACGGGATACGAGGAATATATCGAACATGAAAAAAATGCTTTAGTAGTCGAAATGGGGGATATTGATGCTGCAAAAAAATCAGTAGAAAGGCTAATTAAAGACAAGGAACTTAAAGAAAAACTTATTCATAATGGATATGCAACTGTAAAAAACTGGAATTGGGAACACTCTAATAAATTATTAGAAGAGTTAATTAATAAAAAATAAATAATATCTTGAATATGATTAAAAAAATGTTTAAAAGATTATTGGATGAAAAATATCTACCTTATTTAGTGGCGATGATATTGCTTATTCCAAGCTTAGTATGGATTTTTTTAGATAACCATGTATGGCCTTGGGATCAAGCGTGGTATGGAGAGGTATCTGTAACGCTATATTATAATCTCACGCATAGCATCTCGCTATGGCCACAAGCTATGATGTCAGCGTTCGGAATAAAAGCCCCGGCCATTGCTTGGTTTGGACAATTTTTCGTACCATTGTCAAATTTGGTAGGTTCTGTAGATAGAGCTCTTTTGTTATATATTGTCTTATTCCAGTTTTTATCATTGATCTTTATTTATAAAATTATTTTATTTTTAACGAATAAAAATAAAAACTTGGCTTTGTTGGGAATGATTATTACATCTTCTGCTCCATTATTCATTGGCATGGGTCATCAATATTTTGTTGAATCATTGCAACTTTTTGCGGTGGTATTTACTATCTTTATTTTTATAAACATAGGCACTTGGAATAAATACAATTCGATAATAGCTTTTATTATAGCGCTTTCATATGCAATGTTGGTAAAAATAACATCACCTTTATATATTATGCCCATACTGGCATTAGGTTTTATATATCTGATCAAAAATCCTCAAAAAGAATCCATAAAAGATTATTTCAAAAAAAGAAAAAATATCATTCTTTGGATATTGGGAATTTTATTTTCTTTGGCGGTTATTTCTTGGTATGTGATAAATTGGAATACTATTTTTCAATTTATGAAATTAGCATCTTCTGGAGAGGCGGCTGAATTATATGGAACCAAAGATTCTTTTTATAACAAATTTAATCTTTGGATTACTTTTTTCAAACAGAGTTTTTTTGTTCCCATCTTAGCCTATGTGGTATGTTTGGCAATGGGATTTTTTGCCATTAAACATATTGCTAGATTGAAAAATATAAATTGGAAAGAAAATTTTACCAATATGTTTTCAGTTTCGTTGATAACAATTGTCATAACCTTGATATTTTTTTCTTTTCAAATTAATGAAGAGACGAGATATCTGTTACCACTGATCTCATATGTAGCCATAATTATATGTCTGATGCTTAATAATGAAAAAGCTCCGATAGTGTTTATTTTTATGGGCTTATTTTTCTGTCAATATGTATTTGTTAATGGGGTTACACTTGGCTTATTTGAAGAATCGCAGGAAATAAATGCTTGGGTAACTCAGATGCAGCCTGATAAAAATAATATAAAAAATGTAAAGTATATAGTCAAGAAAACATGCAATAGAGAAAGCGAATACAAGATAAATATGGTAGGGGTTGAATTTCCATGGTTAAATGCCAACTCTCTAGAATACTATGCAATGCAAAGTAGATTAAAAACAAACATTCTTTGTTATTATACTTCTCTTGGTTATGCTGAAAATAACGCAGAAAATGCTTGGACCAGGTTAGAAACAATCAATCCACCATTTTTCATAATATCAAATGATAAAATATCTAAGAACCTAGAGGCATTTAACGGAGCATCCTCCCAGATAGTAGAAAGAATTAAAAATGACCCAAATTTTGCGCAACAATCATCGTCTAATTCTAAAAATATTTTGATTTTTAAAAATATCTCAAAGGAAAAATAAAGTTAATTTAATTTTTCGTTTAACAGAGTTTTTCTAAAAGTGTATGTTTATTTTTTATTGGTCGTGATATTGTAGGTTTCGGAAAAGTTCATCTTTTTTGTTGCCACTATTAGATAATTGAAGCTAAATAGGGATGGACGCATTCGTGCTAACTTTGAAGCGATTGAGTCAAGAATGCCAAAAATACCTTTGGTACTGATTTGATCTGCAATGGGTGGTCCGAATCCAACCACTTTGTTTATTTTAAAGCCATTATTCTTTAATAATCTCTTAAATGAATTTACCGTAAATAGTCGATGATGGGTTTTATCTAAAATACCCCTTTTCCCATAATTGAACCATCCTATGATTAGTGTCATGCGCATAATTATATATGCAATATTTGCTGTTGATGCATAAAGTATGCCATTGTTTTTTAATATGTTATTTATTTTTTGTACGGCTTCTTCCGGATTATTTAGGTGTTCTATTATATCCAATGCCAGTACTTTGTCAAATTTTTGACTGCCTAATATTGAGTCAAAATTTTCATTTAAATCCATTTCCATTGGAGTAACATTTTCTTTTGTAAAGTTAGGCTTTTTGATATCAACTGCTATTATCTCTTTCACTTTTTCAGCAATTGATGAAGAAAGCCTCCCGTCGTTTGCTCCAATGTCAGCCACGATATCACTCTCTTTCCAATGGGTGTGCTGAACAAAATGGTGTAGTGTATTTTTGTGTGATTTTAAATCATAATTACGTATATCTGATTGCTCTATGTCAAAATTTGGTTGATAAAAAATTCCCATTTTATGAAGTCTGAACTTTATGACAGATTTTATGCAGTTAAAGGCGTATTTTAATCCATCCACGTGACATTCTTCGTCGCCGTAATAAGTGGGCATGGCGACTTCTTTTATTTTAAGATTCTTTGCAATTAATTGAATTATTATATCCGTATCAAAATGAAAATTGTTGCTGTTTCGCAAATAGGGAATTGATTTAATGGCTGGAATTGAATATGCTCTATATCCAGAATGAAATTCAAAAAGTTTTGATCCAAGAAGCTTGTTTTCAAAGGTGGTCAATACTTGATTCCCAAACCATTTATAAAGAGGCATGCCCCCCTTTAATGCTTGGTAACGATGAATCATCCGTGATCCAAAGACTGCCGCGGTTTCATCGTTCTTAAATCCAGCAATCATATCTGGCAAAAATTCTGGCGGATATTGTCCATCGCCATGGAGCATTATAACAATATCAAACTCATGTTCAATAGCATAAGTATATCCAATTTTTTGATTGCCCCCATATCCTTGATTAAAGGGGGTTTGCATGGCAATAAAGTTCTTCAAACCGAGTGATTTAGCACAGTCTATCGATTCTTGGAAAGTTTTATCGGGAGAAGAATCGTCAATTAAATATATTGAAGTAAATTTATCTACGATCTCTTTTGGTATGCGAGACAGGGTTTTTTTTATGTGCTTTTCGGCATTATATGTAAGAATAAATAACGCCACTCGTTTACTATTCATTACAAATAGGGATTCGTCTATTTTCTTGCTTTCATTTTTTATAGAAGTCATAAATTAAAACTAATAAACATTATTTAATTATTGCATTGATTTAGAATTGAATATGTGAGTTTTGAATCAGTATAGGCATTGAAATCATTAATTTTTATTGCTAAAATATCTTTTGGTTTAATATCGGAAGTATTATTTATATCAAAACAATTATCTTTAAGAACAATATTTCTTTCACAATTATTTTTTTTAAATTTATCAAGAGGATATTTAGCGAAATAGCCTAATGCGAAAGTCGTTTGTTCGCTTGCGTACAATGGAGCAATTTTGTATATAGCTGGAGCATTTAATACCATAAAGCATTTTGTATTTTCATTAAAAACTTTTTTTCGTATAAGATCTTTGGATATTTTTTTTCTTAATGAATAGCTGGTAGCCCATATATTTGAACTCTTCAATATGTTCTCTTCAAATCTATTAAATGCGAAATGTACAGGAAAAATTAATATGAAAATCCATAGTAATAAAAACAGTGGCCCTTTTTTTATAAAAAAATTATTAAATATTGATAACATTCCTGCTATCGTACTGCCGATAAATATGGTTGGTAAATAATTATGCCTAGGAGAAATATACCAAATATAAACTGGCAAATATGCCAGCAAAAATAGAAAAACAGATATGCTTATTAAATATAAATTTTTTTGAATGCTATTTTCTAATTTATTCGGATTATCTTTATAGAATATGTATAAAAATATCATTAATAATAAAATAAAAGAGATATTGATAAATTTATGCTGAGAATTTGTTAATAGTTCACTTGCTATGGGGTCAAAATTCATTGATATTTTTGTAAAATTTATATCAAGAGAAAGAAAGAAGTTGGATGAAACGCGAGGGACTGAATCCATTGAAAATGTCGGTCCACCGTTTAAGCTCGAGTAGTTGGTTTTATAAAATAAATATCCAAAAACAACTAAAGTAATTAATGCAAGTTGGATAATAATATTCTTGCGTAGATTTTTTATTTTTTTAAGGATAATAATAGATCTGAGGAAAAGAATAAACAGTAAAGCAAAAAAAACTTGATCATATGTGAAGAGTGCTAAAATATAAAAGAGAGTATCAATTATTAGTAATTTATTTATGGAAAATTGTTTATTGGATATTTTTTTAAAAATTTCCTGAGTTGTGTATATAAAGAGAAGGAAAAAAGCAGTTGAAAAAATGTTCATAGGAAGTGAAGATATCCAAAAATGAACGTCGTTTCTCGTTGGCCAAAGTAAAAAAGCAAGTGTTCCGATAAATGATGGAAGCGCGCTTATCTTAAATCTTCTTAATATTATATAAAATAAAACCGCTACTAAGCTTTCACAAATACTTTGAAATAAGTGTAGTAGGGGCAAATCTTGAGGTGACCATCCAAAAAAAATAAAAATAATTTTTTGCCATAGTATATGCAAATTTCTGCCTGGTACATAGCCTAAAAATTCATTAAATGTCTGAGATAGGGTGCTGCTTCCTAAGCTGTAAAAAAAACCAGCGTCATCTGAATAGAATCCCAATGAATTCATATTCCAGCTGAACAATATTGTGCCAATGAAAAATATATACAAAGACAATATTAAGTCAGTAGAAATATTATATTTTGATATATATTTAGCAATCTTGTTTATTATTATTTTCATGTGCGTGAAAGCGTCATAACTCCTATTATAATAAAGAAAATGCCACCCATTTGAAAAGGAGAAAGTTTTTCTCCAAAGAGATAATATGAAGCGATTGTAACAAGGACGAAGTTCATACTGGTGATAGGATAAACTAAACTAAGCTTCATTTTTGATAGTACAATGAGCCATAATAAAAAACTTATTCCATAAAAAAATAAACCTATTAAGAGATAGGGACTTTTTAGTATATTCAGAAATAGGGAAAATATATTCGAAAGTGAAAAATTAATTCCTCCAAGCATAACCATTCCTTGCTTAAAAAGAAGTTGACTTAATACTGTTGTGATTATAGCTATTCCTAATAATATGTAGCTTTGCATTTATTTTTTCTTTATAATTATATATTCAAGCATGCCCAACCTTTGAAATAGGGGAATGTGATAAAAAATTGAATTTACGGGATTTGATATAAATGGGATGTCGGCTGGTAAGAGAAGCCTCCAGTTTCTTTCAATTGTTACTAAATTATTATTTGCTAAGATTTTTTTAAATTTATAGTAGGGAATTCGATAATGAGGGCCTTCTGGCATTTTTAGAGATAATTTTTCCAGTAGCATCAATATTGGCTCCCAAAGAGGATTAGCATAAGTAAAAATTATTTTTGTGTTTTTGCTACAAATTTTTTCAATCGATTGTATAGTGCTGGGAATATCTTCCAGATGTTCAATCACATCGGCTAAAAAAATATAATCAAATTCTAGATTTGTTTTAAAGTCTTCAACTGTTACATCTTCAAAGTGTATTTGTGAGTGTTTCTGCTGGGCAATTTTAATCATTTCCGGGCTAATATCAATGCCAACAGCTTGACTCGCATCTGTTTCCGATATTAAGTCTCCTGTGCCACATCCAATCTCCAAAACAGAACTTTGTTTTGGAATTAATTGCTTGTATAATGATTTTAAATTTTTGTAATAGTACCAATTTCTCTCTTTAAAATAGTCGTATTTTTGGGCGATATTATCAAAATGTTTTTCAACTGGTGTACTCATTGTATTTTATATAAATTTTATTTTTTTAGAAGCGAAAGCACACATTCGAAGCAAAATCATGCCATGTTTGAACCGACTAATATTTGTCTCCCCATAGGTTCTTTCTTTATATCTTATTGGAATTTCAATAATTTTTAAATTAAGCTTTGAGGCTCCGAAAATCAAATCAAAATCACCAAATGGATCAAAATCACCAAAGAATTTTCTACCCGCTTTTAAGTGATCGTAGTCTAATTTAAAGAGTACCTTTGTTCCGCAAAGAGTATCTTTAAATCTTTGGTCCAACAGCCATGTAAACATCATACTAAAGAATTTGTTTCCCAGCAAATTTAAAAATCGCATAGCTTCTTTATCCATATTATATACCAATCGACTACCATTAATAAATTCACCTTTTCCCGAGGCAATTGCATTGTAGAATTTTGGCAAATCTTCAGGTGGAACAGTTAAGTCTGCATCAAGAATCATCAGTATATCTCCCGTGGCCATATCATAGCCTTTACGCACAGCATCTCCTTTTCCTTTGCCATCCTGTCTGCCTATTTTTATATCATGAGTATCTTTATATTTTTTTGCAATTTCTTGAATTTTATCCCAAGTATCATCAGTTGAATTTCCCTCTATGAAAATTATTTCAGTATGACTGCCCATCTTGGGTGTGCGAAGTATGGCATTTTCAATATTACCGCTTTCATTTCGGGCAGGAATTACGACTGAGACCGAATATCTATTTTTCCATTCTGTTTCTTCCGCGACAGAAAGTGGTTTGGCGATTACGTAATCAGTAATGCATAATTTTCTTAAAAAAGGAAATTTAGCGAAATATTTATTTAAAATAGTTGATAGAATTGGAATATAAAAAGGAAAAATTAATCGTTCACCTTCTTTATAAGCATCAAATCCTGATAAATATAGGAGATTTTTTATATCAACGCGAGATAGCCAATTTTGCTCAGGTTGTTTCATTCGAAGTCCGATTAATTCTGCGAAAGAAAATAGGGGCTGCCAAAGGAAATTATGATAAGTAACTATTACCTTGGTGTGTTTATGTGAAATTTTTTTTAGTTCAGCAAAAACTTGTTGAATATCTTCTAGATACCCAATAGTATTCGAAATCACTATGTAATCAAATTTTTTATCTAAAGTAATATTTTCAGCTTCCATTACAAAAAAGTCTATTTGGGGATATTTTTTCTTAGCTATCTCAATCATTTTTGAGCTAAAATCAATGCCAGTTACTTTTTTAGTTTTTAAGTTTGCCAACAAATCTCCTGTTCCACAACCAACCTCCAAAACTGAAGCATACTCAGGAATCAAATAATCAGAAAAATTTTCTAAATCTCCCCAATAATAATTATTTCTTTTTTTCCATTCATCTCTTTTAATGGCCACTTTTTCAAAAAATTCCAGATTTTTTTGTTTCATAATAAAGTTATATATAAAAGTAATACACTTGTATATTATATGGTTAATTGATGTTTTAAACAAGTGCTCATATTGGGTGCAGCTGATATGAGAACTATTCAAAAATACAACAAAGAATTAACCCAAGAATTGGGGACAATTTATGCTTCGGTGGGGTGGCAATTTTTTGAAAAGTTTGGGAAATAAAATGTTTTTTAATTTAATAAAAATAAAAACGCATTAGATATTTAATAGGCTAAATATCTTTCATAACCAGCTTTATACTCACTAGAACCGTAATTTCCATATATACTTTTGTTGTATTTAGAATACTTGCCGTATTTGGCATATTTTTTTAGAGATGCGTATTTATTTTTGTAGTCTTTATATTTTTTATAGTTCTCATAATATTTGGGATTGCTAGTTTTCCTATAAAGATCATAGTCTGCCTTGGCGTAGATTTTTTCAGCTGAATTTTTAAAAGCATATTTCTCTTTGGCTTTTTTATATTTTTTGTAATCTTTATATTTTTTATGTTTTAAGTAGCTGAGATATTTTTTATATAATTCAAAATCAGTCGCTTTAGTTTCTTCGTAAGCCGAGTTATCTTCTACAATAGGTTCAGGAGTAGGCTCGGGAATAGGTGCGGGCTCCTCTTCTTCTGCTATGCTTAATTGATAGGCGTTATTTATATTTAATCTTTTGCCAAAAACCGTTTTTTCACCCAACTCAACAAATGAGTCGCCTGAGGATATTATATTATTTTTTATTGCACCAAAAGAAAGACTGGGATTTGCGCTAAAAAGTAAAGCTGCGGTTCCAGTCACAAGCGGAGCGGCAAAAGAAGTTCCATCGCCCACATAATAAGTACCCAAATAACGTCCAATTATATTTTCTCCAGGTGCTACAATATCTACAGTAGTCGCGCCATAATTAGAAAAAGATGACATGTTGTCGTTTTGATCAGATGAGCCTACGCAAATAATATTGACAGAATCATAGCTGCAAGGATAAGCAGGAGTGGCATCATTATTGTTTGAAGTGTTGCCCGCGGCGGCTACAAAAATTCCGTCAAAGCTTTCAATAAAATTTATTTCAGCTTGGGAAAAATCTGTGCCTGTGAAACTAGCATTAATTACTTTGGCTCCATTGTTTTTTGCAAAATTGAGTGACTTTAACTCGGTAAAAACAGTAAAATCAAATTTTAAAGCCATTATTTTAATATTGTTATAACGACTCAGTCCAGTGACACCGACACCGTTATTATTTTCTCCCGCAATAATACTAGCAATAAAAGTTCCATGCTCTTCTCCATACGGATCATTATCTAAGCTTTCATAATCCCAACCATGATTAGGACAACCTCCAACTATAACAGCGCCCAAGTCATCGACACAACTTGTACCATCCCACATGTTATTTATCAAATCAGCATGATTGTGCTCCACGCCATCATCGATAACGGCTACAATTGTATCAGTAGCACTATTGGATTCTATATCCCAGGCATCAGTAGAATCAATATCGGCGTCAGATGTACCTGCTGCACCATCAACCGTTTGGCCCGTATTTATATGAGGCCATTGTAATGGGAAATAAGTATCATTGGGGGCAAAAGTTAATTCTCTTTTAAAATTTGGCTCAACAAATTCCACATCATCGTCATCTTCGAATTCTTCGATTAATTCTTTGGTAGATTTGTTTTCTGATTTGATCAAGACCATATTTAAATCATCATCAACCTCTCCTTTGATTTCCAGAGACAATTCTTCTTTATCGGTTTTGTTTTTAATTTTATCAAGCGCTTTTTCTTTTTTGCTTTTGCTTTTGTATTGAACAATCACTTCTCCTTCTTTATATTTCTTTTCTCTTTTTCCCTCCGAAGATTTTTTCTCTAAAGGAATAGTTGGAAAGTTGGAATCTTTTGAGTTAGCTGGAGGAGTGATTGCAAAATTTGCAAAGATAAAAAGAACTACAACGAGCCAGGATATTTTTTTCGTATTTTTACATTTTCAAATAATATTTTGATGTTTACCCAGTTAAATTATTTAACGGGGTCAATTTTCCTGCAATTTTATATATTTTTATTATATAGTATTTTTTATTTAAAAAATAGGATTTATTTGCGTTTCGGGAAAAATTTTTTGAACTTTTAACTATTATTTTTTATTTTTTTAATTTTTAACTTACTAATTTTATAGTATTATCATTGCTTTGTCCATATTTAAAGCAAAGTATATACTTTGGGAGGGACTGAGAAAGGGTGGAGGGTTTTGAAATAGATAAATTTTTTATTAAATAATTAACGCATTAACGAGTTAACGAATTAATAAGGGAGAGTGTTTGATTACGAGTTAATAAGTACGGGTAATTTTTTATTTAGTAGTCGATGCATTTATAAAAGGCTCAACCTTGAGGTTTTTAAGGTTGAGCCTTGGGATTGTTATTTCATACTCTCAGAATATTAATATAAAACCACCCAACTGGTGGATGGTCAGACAGACCGGTAGTTATCGCTAACTTTCCCTCTGGGATTTGTCCCGGGCGTCTCGTTATTATATGAAATATAGCATTTTTTAATGAAATTGTCATGCACGTATTTGGTATCATATTTGTTTTTATTGTATATTTATGCTAATATTTTTAATATAAAAAGATTGAAGTTTTTAAGTAAAATATTTTTTGGAAAAGACTTGCGTTTCTTCTAGGTATGATATATAATACTATAAAGAAACGATAATACTAATATTAAGGCTTAAATATGCAGTTTTACGATTTTGAAGAAAAAATGAAGAATTATCCAGTTTTTACTGCCTCAGAATTGAGGAGTGTTTTTTTTGATCAAAAAAATATTATAATTCAAGTTGCTTTTTGGATTAGAAAAGGCTATTTAACAAAAGTAAAAGATGGTCTGTATATGCTTTCTCATATGAAAGACGAAGTTAATCCAATGGTTTTTGCTGGAAAAATTTACGATCCGTCATATCTAAGTATGGAGTTTGCTTTAAACTATTACGGAATTATACCAGATATTCCTGGAACATATACCTCCGTAACCTCCAGAACAACAAAATATTTTAAAAACAGTTTTGGAAATTTTACTTACCAAAAAGTGCGTCCAGAATTTTTTACAGGATATGAGACGAAAAACGAAAAAAATATTTCTTTTAACATTGCTACGCCCGAAAAAGCCTTGGTTGATTATTTGTATTTAAATAAAAATAAAATCAAAGATGATATCAATTTTTGGAAAGAAATGAGAATTGATGAAGATTTTAAATTTAAATATAAAAAAATAGATCTATATAAAAATTTAATCAACGACAAAAAAGTTAACAAGTTAATCAAAAGCGTTTTAGCTTATCAAAAAAATGTTAGATAAATTTTTTTTAGAAGATTATATAAAAAGAAACGGCATTCCAAATGTCGGGAGACGTGTTTTAACAGAATATCTGCAATCAGAAATTTTAGCAGTGGTGTTTAACTCAAAGTTTGGACCGCATGTATCATTTTTGGGAGGAACATGCTTGAGGTTTATCCATAAAATAGAAAGGTTCTCTGAGGATTTAGATTTTGACTTAATTAAAGATGGCTTGGATTATGATGAATTGGCAGTATTTATTAAAAAGAAATTAAAAGAGTTAGGTTTTTTGCTGGATGTTACAGTTAAAAAAACTGAAAATATTATCATTATTAATGTAAAGTTCTCTCAGGTTATGAAAGAAATGGCGTTAAGTGATTTATCGGATCAAAAATTGAAGATTAAATTTGAAATTGACCCGACACCATATAAAAATATTCGTTATGAATCGAAGCAAATTTTTGCTTACGGAAAAAGTTTTAATATCATCTCCAATACGCTCGAAACTCTTTTCGCTCAAAAAATTCTGGCTATTATTTTTCGTCCCTATCAAAAAGGCCGTGATTTTTATGATTTAGTCTGGTTTTTGAGCCAAAAAAATATCCAGCCGAACTATGAAATTTTTAAGGAAAAGGGAATCGAAATTAAAAACCACGCAGAACTGATTGAATTTCTAAAAGAACAAGCTGAAAAAAGTGATTTGCCACAAGCAGCTAAAGATGTGGAAAGATTCCTTTTTTATCCAGAGCAAGCCCAATGGATTTTAAAACTCCTTCAATATTTGGAAAGTTTTAAAAAATAAAATATTTATCGTAGGGATGGAGGCACTGCTTCATCTATACTTAGGCAAGAGATTGAGAAAGGCTAAGCCATGAATCTTTTGGGGTTGAGCCTTGGGAAGAATATTGTTTTTTGGTATTTTTTTATTATTCTGATATAATTTTGGGTAGTTCTATTGAAATAGCTTTTTTTATTTTTCTAATTTTTTTAAAGAATGAGNNAGTTTGTGTGAATGATGATGTTTAAACATAGATAGTTATCGATTATTTTTATGGATAGGCATTAATAAACTTGTCAGAATAATTCAAAAAGGAGGAGAAGCGGTGGACGATAAAAAATCAGAAGATGAATTGTCGATTGAATGGATGCTCACGCCGACAGGAATGAGAATCACAAACGCAATAACGTATATTCGTCTAATGGAGCCGATGAAGCTTGATGACAATTTGGTTTCGTTATCGCGTAATCCTGCGGACCACTTCAAAGAAAAAAATGCTCGATGAAAAAAGAATGAAGCCCAACATTGTTTGGAAAACAAAAAGGTAATTCCTGTAGTTATGGGAATTACCTTTTTTATTGAGTCAAAAAGAGGTTCAATAAGAGTTAAGCTTTGGAAAGTTTGGTTTATTGACTGTCGTAGGAACACATTGCAATGTGTTTGTAGAGACGAGGCACTGCCGCGTCTGTCTGTATACGTTTAAAAATACTTATTTCAAGGGTTTTATACTTGATTTGACAAAAGATGTATTAATTGTATAATAGTTCATAGTTAAGTATGAACTATGAACTTATTATGAAAACTTCAGAGAAAATATTGAATTATATTAAAGACAGAAAGCAGGTAACAGCTCGAGAATTAGTTGATTTTTTGATTATTAGTGAGCGGGCTGTTTTTAAGCAACTGTCTAATCTTTTAGTAGAAGGAAAAATTACTAAAATTGGCAAGTCACCCAAGGTTTTTTATTCGCTTGCTCAAGAAAAGAAGGATGAAAATGAAAAATTCATTTTAGATAAAAAAACTCAAAAAATAATAGCGGAAAATTATTTAATTGTGACAGTTGGCGGTGAAAGAAAAGAGGGTTTGGATGGTTTTATTTATTGGTGTGATAAAAACAATTTACCAATAGAAAAAACTGCAGTTGGATATCTAAAAACAATTGAAAAATATAAAAAGTTCAAAAAAAATGGGCTAATCAATGGAATGGAAAAATTTAAAAATACATTTCAAGAAGTCGGACTTGATCATGTTTTTTATTTGGATTTTTATAATATTGAAAGATTTGGTAAAACAAAACTAGGGCAGCTGCTTCTTTATGCTAAGCAAAGTCAGAATCGAAAATTAATGAAAGAATTGGCGGATGATATCCACTCATCAGTCAATGGTTTAATAAAGCTTTATAAGATAGATGCCTTGGGATTCATCCCGCCCACAGTTAAGCGAGAAATTCAATTTATGAAGGAGTTGGAAAAAAATCTTCATCCGAAAATAAAAAAAATTCTTATTACCAAGGTGAAGACGGAAATTATTGTTCCTCAAAAAACATTGAATAAATTAAATGACAGAATTGAAAATGCTCGTAAAACAATTATTGTGAATGAGTCGGGGAGATATAAAAATATTTTACTCATAGATGATGCTATTGGTTCAGGGGCAACCCTAAATGAAACTGCTATTCAAATTAAGAAAAAAAATATTGCCAAAAAAGTTATAGGACTTTCTATTACAGGAAGTTTTAAGGGATTTGATGTTATTAGCGAAGTATAGAATTGATTAAGATTTAGTCGTTTTTAATTTGAATTATTAAGACGCAGCAGTGCTGCGTCTCTACAAGCCGGATAATTAAAAAACGCGCCATGGCACGTTCCTACAAGATGATGTTATAAAATATATTTAAACAAGTTTTTCTTCTAATTTTTCTACGCGAAATTCAAGATTCTTGTGTTCAAAAACATCGACTTTTTTATTAAGGTTGGTTTTTATTTCTTGGGTGTCTGATTTAACTTTATCAATATCCAATTTTATCTTAGCGATATCTGATTTAATTGTTTTAATTTCTGTTTCTAACGATTTGAATTTATTATCTGTTCCATCAAATCCTTTAGCTATCATTAACGCTAGATCATCAATAGTTATCTCTTTTTTATTATTTTTTACCTTCATATTTTTTTCTTTCTATGTTTTATTAACCCAGTTAAATAAGATTTGAGTCTTTGTTTTATAAACATTGTGCCATGATAGGTTTTTAAATATTTTTCACGATGAGTGGCATCTTGTTGATTTAAACACGCTTCATAATAAATTAGTTCCAGGGGTCGTCTGTTTTTGGTTGATTCTACCTTTCCCTTTTTATGAGCCTCAAATCTTAATTTTAAATTTTTTGTGTATCCTATATATCTTTTTTCATCTTTGAGACTTTTTAATATATAAACATAATACATATTTTATTATAAAAATTTAAAATTATTTAACGGGGTGAATTTATTATCTTCAAGTATTTTTATTATTGGCTTACTGCAGCTTATGCAAATTTCAAAAGAGGCATATGTTATTATATTGCCAGTATGTGTTAAATGCAGACTTTCTTCGCCTGGGTGAATAATTTTTTTGCAAATATCGCATTTATTAATTATTATATGTTGATTATATCATTCTTAGTGGAAAAGGCAAAATTCGTTATTCTCTAAGAAATTACGAAAAAGATTTTAAATAGAAAGGCTCAACCTTGGGGTTTCTAAGGTTGAGCCTTGAGAAATATTTCGTAGAGACGAGGCGGTGCCACGTCTAAGAATTTTAAGACGCCCCATCGGGGCGTCTCTACAGTAGAAATACAAAATTTTGCGTCTATGCGTTTCCTTGAAAAAAACTTGATTTTGAAGTATGCTTAGGGAGGTGAATTATACGTAAAGGGGCTAAGTCCCCAATTG
>DNVQ01000032.1 GCA_003507475.1 Candidatus Moraniibacteriota bacterium
CCTTTTCTTGCTCCATGAGTAGACATGAAATATTCCAACACATTAAGACCCTCCTTAAAAGAACTTTTAACTGGCAATTCCATAGTTTCACCACTTGCATCCGCCATCAAACCCTTCATACCGGTCATCTGAACAACTACGGATTCGCTACCTCTAGCCTTTGAATAAACCATGGCATAAACTGGACCCTCTTTGTCCAATGAAGCTCTAACTTCATCAGTAATTTTATTCTTAGCTTCGTTCCAAATCTCAATAGATTTATTTCTTTTTTCCTCAGCTGTCAAAAGACCGTCATTGTATTGTTCCAAAACTATTTCTATTTTGTCTTCAGATTCTTTTAATATAGCCTGCTTTGTATGTGGAACCACCAAATCGTCCATTCCCCAACTGATTCCAGATTTTCCAGCTGCTTTAAATCCTAAGTTTTTTACATTATCCACGAACTCAGCTGTCTTTTCCTGTCCTACTGTTATTATCATCTTGGAAACTATTTTCTTTAATTCAGCTTTATTCATTTCTGAATTTATAAATCTCAATTCTTCCGGCAAAAGTTCATTAAACATTATTCTACCAACAGAAGTTTGAATAAACTCACCATTGAAAACAACATTTATTTTAGCATTAACTTTTACATGACCTAACTGGTAAGCCAACAAAGCTTCATCGGCTGAAGAGAAAGATTTAATAGTGTCTTTCAAAGTTTCATTAATATGAGTTAGGTAATAAATACCCAAAACAATATCCAAAGTCGGAATAGTAATCGGATCACCACTGGCTGGCTTTAACAAGTTCTTGGAAGAAAGCATCATATTGGCACTTTCCTCTCTCGCTTTGTCAGTAAGTGGCACATGAACCGCCATCTGGTCTCCGTCGAAGTCTGCGTTAAAAGCAGAACAAACCATCGGATGCAATTGAATGGCTTTTCCTTCAATAAGAACCGGTTGAAAAGCCTGAATTGAAAGTCTGTGCAGGGTGGGTGCTCGATTCAAGAGCACATAATGTTTTTTGATGATATCATCCAAAATTTCATAAGCTATCTCAGTTTCAGTATCCACCATTCTTCCGGCCATTCTAACATTGTGAGCATACTCCTTGGTAATCAAATTGTTTATAATAAAAGGTTTGAATAATTCCAAGGCCATTTTCTTTGGCAAACCAACTTGATGAAGTTTAAGCTGTGGTCCAACCACGATAACACTTCGTCCTGAATAATCCACACGCTTTCCTAACAAGTTTTGTCTAAAGCGACCTTGCTTTCCTTTAAGAGAATCAGCCAAAGATCGAAGCGGTCTTTTTTGTCCAGTTGAAGCAGCCACAGATGCATGTGAACGACGCATGCTGTTGTCAAACAATGAATCCACTGCTTCTTGAAGCATTCTTTTTTCATTTCGAGTAATAACTTCCGGCGCTCCAAGACTAATTAATTTCTTAAGACGATTATTTCGGTTAATAATTCTTCGATATAAATCATTTAAGTCGCTGGTTGCATATCTTCCACCGTTAAGGGCCACCATCGGACGAAGATCCGGTGGAATCACAGGGATAACAGTTGGAAACATCCAGTCCAATTCCAAGCCTGATGCTTGAAATCCCTGAAGAAGTTTTATTCTTCTTAAGATTTTTTGGTCGCTAGATTTACCAGCCTGAGCCAATTCTTTCTTAAGATGAACAATGGTACTCTCGATATCCAAGGTTGATAAAAGTACTCTAATAGCTTCAGCTCCGATTCCAGCTGTAAAAACTTGACCAGCTTGAGAAGCTAAATTAAAGTAATCAATTTCTGATAAAACTTGGAATAATTTCAAATTCTTTACTTCATTGGCAATGTAATCATATTGACCCTTAAGATCTTCCAATGTTGCATTCAAATCAGCTGAATCTTTGTTTTCTTGTTTAGCTTTTTTAAGCTTATTTTTATATTCTTTTTTAGCTTGCTCAAGAAATTCTCTTCTTCTCTCTTCATCGATGCTAGTAACGATGTAAGCAGAAAAGTAAACCACTCTTTCCAAATTTTGATAAGATAATCCCAAAGCTAAACCAACCCTAGAAGGAACACTTCTAAGAAACCAGATATGAGAAACTGGCACAGCTAATTTGATGTGACCCATTCTCTCTCTTCGCACATTTGATTTAGTAACTTCCACTCCACACTTATCACAAACTATTCCCTTGTATCTGATTCTTTTATATTTTCCACAGTAACACTCCCAATCTTTAGCGGGACCAAAGATCTTTTCACAAAAAAGACCGTCTTTTTCGTAACGTTGAGTTCTGTAATTTATAGTTTCCGGCTTAGTTACTTCTCCTCTTGACCAGCTCATTATTTTGTCCGGACTAGCAAGACTTAAGCGAACACTTTTGAAATCGCTTACACCTGTATTATTTTCCATATTTTTTTAGGAAGGGTCAGATCAAAAACCGTGGCGGTTAATGATCTGACTTAAAATATTATGAAGTTATTTTAAAATATAATCTACTATTTTATTATTCGTTTGCTTCTTCCTGACTCTTTTTAATTCCGGTCAANNTCATAAGCGCTTGAGCGACCTCTTACATCGTCAGACTTTATAGTCAACATTTCTTGTAATGTATAGGCTGCTCCATAACCTTCTAGCGCCCAAACTTCCATTTCTCCAAAACGCTGTCCGCCAAATTGAGCTTTTCCTCCTAATGGTTGTTGAGTAATTAAAGAATAGGGTCCGATTGAACGCATATGCATCTTGTCATCGATAAGATGGTTAAGCTTCATGATGTACATTATTCCGACAGTTGATTCATTATCGAAATAATCTCCAGTTTTCCCATCAATCAATTTCATTTTTCCATTTTCTGGCAAGCCTGCTTTTTTCAATTCACCCTTAATATCCTCTTCACTTATTCCGTCAAGTGCCGGAGTAGCTACTTTATAACCCAAGGTAGAAGCAGCCCAACCCATATGAATTTCCAAAATCTGACCGATATTCATACGACTTGCTACTCCCAACGGATTCAAAATAACATCTACTGGAGTTCCATCTGGAAGATACGGCATGTCTTCTACTGGTGCAATTCTTGAAATAACACCCTTGTTTCCATGGCGACCAGCCAATTTGTCTCCCACTGCCACTCTTCGAAGTTGCGCTACTGAAATTTGAATTTTCTTGATAACTCCGGTTGATAATTTATCACCCTGCTCTCTTGAAAATATTCTTACATCCACAACTTTTCCGTGTTTACCATGAGAAAGATAAAGTGAAGAATCTTTTACATCTCTTGATTTTTCTCCAAATATCGCGCGAAGCAATCTTTCTTCCGCGGTCAAATCACCTTCACCTTTGGGGGTGATTTTTCCTATCAAAATGTCTCCAGAAACTATTTCGGCTCCCACTCTGATAATTCCATCTTGGTCAAGATTTTTCAATCTGTCTTCTCCAATATTTGGAATATCTCTGGTTACCACTTCCGGTCCAAGCTTTGTGTCGCGCACATCAATTGAAAAATCTTCAATGTGGATAGAACTATATCTATCATCATGCAACAATCTTTCTGAAAGAATAATCGCGTCTTCAAAGTTGTAACCTTCCCAAGGAATAAAAGCAGTTAATACGTTTTGACCTAGGGCGATTTCTCCATTGTCAGTAGATGCTCCGTCAGCCAAAAGATCTCCTTTTTTAACGATATCTCCCACAGTAACTCTTGGGATTTGATTCATACTGGTGAAGGCATTTGATTTGGCAAAACTCTGCAAGACATATTCTCTCTTGTAAAATTTATTCTTTGCGCCAGTAGGATTTTCTTCTTTTACAACAATTCTTCCAGCATCAGCCACGATAACTTCTCCGTCTTTTTGAGCCAATACTACTTGTCCGCTATCAGCCGCAGCTTTATCTTCGATTCCGGTTCCTACAATTGGAGCCTCTGGCTTAACACAAGATACTGCTTGACGTTGCATGTTTGAACCCATCAATGCACGGTTGGCATCATCATGCTCCAAGAAAGGAATCATGGAAGTTGCTACTGAAATACATTGCTTAGCAGATACATCCACAAAATCCAAATTATCCACATCAATCATGGAAGGATGACCCTTTACTCTAGCTTCTGCATTTTTAGTTATGATATTTCCAAATTCATCAGTCTTAATTCCGGCATGAGCAATACTCTTTCTATCTTCCACGGTTGCATCGATGAATTCTATTTCTTCTGTAATATAAGGAGTTACCTTAATAGAATCTTTTTTAGCCTTAACCAATTCTTTGGCTAACTTAGCATCAATCACGGTTCCAGCTTTAGCTACACCTGCAATATTTTCGTCTAAAATTCTATTTTCAAGCAACTCGGCATCACTTTTTACAGTTTTTTGAACCTTTAAATAAGGGGTTTCCAAAAATCCGTATTTATTTATTCTCGCATAAGTAGCCATTTGACCAACCAAACCGATATTTGGACCTTCTGGAGTTTGTACTGGACAAATTCTTCCATAATGAGAATGATGCACATCACGCACTTCAAATCCCGCTCTTTCTCTAGTCAAACCTCCTGGACCCATGGCGCTTAATCTTCTTTTGTGTTCAAGCTCAGCCAATGGATTTACTTGATCCATGAATTGAGATAATTGAGAACTTGAGAAAAATTCCTTAATCGCAGCAGCCACCGGTCTAGAGTTAACAATTTGTCCTGGAACTACCGTTTCTATATCACAAGTACTCATTCTGTCCTTGGCATTTCTAGCCATTCGACTCATTCCTACTCTTAACTTGTTTTGAATCAATTCTCCAACTCCTCTTACGCGTCTGTTGCCTAAGTGATCAATGTCATCAGCTTGAGCCAATGGATCATTGTTTAATCTAATGATTTCTTTAATTATCAAAATCAAGTCAGTAACCTTTAATACTCTATTTTCTTTATCATCAGAAAGACTCACTTCCAATCTCTGATTAAGTCTGTACCTTCCCACACTGCCGAAATCATATTTATCAAAATCAAAAAACATTGAGTCGATCATTTGCTTAGCATTTTCTTCAGTTGCAAAATCTCCCGGTCTGACTCTTTTGTAAATTTCTTTATAACTTTCACCAGCAGTCTTGGAAATATCTTTATTTAAAGTTGTTTCAATGTAATCTATATCGCCTTTGTTTATATCAGCAAATTCTTTGCGCATCATCGCATCACTTTGTCCGAAAGCGCGCAAAAGAGAAGTGATTGGCAATTTTCTTTTTCTATCAATTTTAACAGAAATTACTCCATCGTAATCTGTATCGATCTCAAGCCAAGCTCCTCGGTTAGGAATAATTTTTGCGCCAAAAGTTTTCTTACCTTTTTGGTAATCCATAGTAAAAAACACTCCGGGGCTTCGAATAAGTTGATGCACCACCACTCTTTCAACTCCGTTGATTATAAATGTTCCCCTATCGGTCATTATCGGAAAGTCTCCAAGATAAATTTCTTGTTCTCTGACTTCTCCAGTTTTTTTAATAAGCAAAGAAGCTTTTGCTTTTAAAGGAGCTTCAAAAGAAATATTTTTTTCTTTTGAAACAGATTCGATATATTTTGGTTCATCTAAATAAAAACCAGAAATATTAACTTCCAAGTTTCCAGAGGAATCCTTAACTGGATTAACCTCATCAATTAAATCCTGAAAACCTTTCTCTAAAAACCAATCGTAAGAATCGGTTTGAGATTCTATAAGGTTTGGAAGAGAAACCATAAAACTCTTTTTAAAGAATTTTCTTTTAGACAGCGATGAGGCTGAACCTATTCTTTTTTTTACCTTGAGCTCCTTCTTGCTTTTAGACATAAAAACAATTCCCATAACAACTCTTTATGCATTAACAAAAAGAGTCATCTAATGAGTTTTAAAATAAGTTATTTAATTGTCTTTTCGATATATATAATTCATTTGATATCTACAAATTTAAGTATACATGATTTTTGGAAAGTGTCAAATGGGGGCATCTTGCTACTTTAAATTGACATCATCCATGAATCAACATAATATACAAGCAAAAGGAGGTGATGACAAAATGAAACGTTTCTTGATTCCGCGCGTTGCTCATTGTGGCATCGGCGCCTGACCGGGGGCGAGGCAAAATTTAGCAGAAATGCTNNCGGCTGTTTGAATTCTCTCCAAAGGAATATCCTCCTTTTTGGGTCCTTCAGAAAGAAATCCGCAGGCTTCGATGGATGCGGCGATAATTCGCTCATCCGTCACAGCTGTTTCCTGCGAGAATCCGGCGGCACCAATATGAATACCTTTTTTGGTATATATCGGGCAACCACCAGCAAAGGGTACAAACCTTTGGGGATCTATGCCGTAAAGACCGAGAGTTCTTTTTCCCGACAAAACCATCTCTGCGGTAAGTCCAGTTCTCACACCCGTGAAGGCCGACTGGTTGGCTTTATTGAGAGCAATGGGTCCAGTCACAGGATAGGGAGTTCCCACTGTCCTTTCGGCCTTAAGCTTGCGCTCGCGATTCACTACGAAAATGGAGCCAAAAATTCCCAGCTCTTTCGTTAGAGCGACTGCAAAATCTGCAATTCTTTTGGCATCTCTTTTTCTCAAACGAATCTTCTTTTCTTTTTTAGCCACATCATCCTCCTCAATCTATGGTTTATAAATTTGAGCAAATTGCTCACCTCAAAGAGCGATTAATCATTATCGCTTAAATAAAAAAATTGTCAACGCTTATTATCGCACGCTTGTTACATTGAAAACTTGCCACAGGCAATACAAAACTTACTGATAAAACAAAACTATTATAATAATTTACCACTTTTTCACGGCCGTGAAAAAGTGGTAAATTTAGGTTTATAAAAATGTGCACACCACATACAAAGACTCAGCTTATTTCTGGAAAATATTTTTTAATCTTTTTTTCATTATCAATTTTTGTAGCAGTAATTATGCGAACATATTTTTTAGCAGAATATAATTCCACTAAGTCTAAGATTACTTTTTCAAAAGGATATGGAGAAACGAAGACACTGTGTTGTAATTTTTTAAAATTAAGCTCTCGCAAATGACTACGCAATATATCGCGAAAAGTTCTATCTTTCTCTGGGATATCAAAAATAACGATTCTCCACTTTTTATCCCACAACTTTGGTTTTTTAAAATTTATTGACCTATTTATCAAACTCCACAATTTAGCTTGCCTCTTGCCCTCTTTAGTAAGAATTAATTTCATAGAACCATTTGATAAAATCTTTTTTTCTACTAATTTTTCTCTTGAAAGACTACCGACAGATCGATTAAAACTATGTTGATTTATTTTTTTCCAATCTTTCTCTATCGCTCGAAGTGTTTTAAAATATTGTCTAGGTGAGCCAGACATGCCCAAAGCTACGCCGCCTAAAAGCACCAATAAAATCTTTTTCTGCACAGGACTCAAATTATACATAACTTTATTTTACCATTTTTTCACGACCGTTAAAAAGTGGTAAATATTAATGTGGTAAATATTAATTTGTACATATTTCAATAATTCTATTTTATTTTATTTTAAGCTAATATCTTTTTTAATTTCTTTATCATCCCTGCCACGCCCTTAGAATTGCTTTCTTTATAATAGGACCAAAACCAATTCATCGTGTCAATGATGGCATTTTCTTTGATTTGAAAAAATAAATCATCTCCTTTGGCGCCATAATATTTCAAAATTTCTTTTAAAAATTTATCATTCTTATTTCCATTAAAATCAGCTAGCATAATAAAGTCCATCGCAGGAATGCCCAGTCCTAAGTTTGCCCAATCTATCACACCAGTAATAACTTTTTTGTCCGGATTCCATATTATGTTATTGAAATAAAAATCGCCATGAATAATTGATGTTGGTTTTTTAAAATTCAAAGGATTATTTTCGATAGCTTTTAATTTAGTTTCAAGAACTCTAATCTCGTCTTCATCCAAATATTTAGCAATTTCTTTGGGACAAGTTTCATAATCACCTTTTCTCATAACCAAATATCCTGTATCAAAATTGATTTTCTTACTTTTAAAATTATGCAGATCTTTTAAAAACAAACCAATTTGCTTAGCTATCCTAAGTTTATCTTTTTCAGAAAGTTTTTTAATATTAGTTGGATGAGGATGACTCCCCTGTATTTTTTCATAGCCGATAAAATTATTTTCTATGTATTTTGGAGTGGGGATTTTTAAAGATGATTTTTTGGCAAATGAAATAAGAAAATCTAATCTTTCTTTTGTGTTTTCTTTGGAAATTGGATTTCTGGGAAATCGAAAAATCCATTTTCCGTTAATTTCAATAATCAAACTCTCACCACCTCTTGTTATAGTCTTATAAGAATTAACTTTCAGATTTGTAATTCCTTTAATCTCTTCAATTTTAGAAATAATTTCTTTTTTTTGTCGTCATAAGTATTGGCATAATTATTAAAAAAATATTTAATCAGCCATCAAATAATCAACACTCTCTTTAATCTTGTCATCAAAATCATTGTCCATATTTAATATTTTAAAATCATATTTTTTAGATTCTTTCTCAAAAAAATCTCCATATTCACAGACCATATCTGCAATTTTTGGATAAGTTTCTTCATTATTTGTTCTTGCAATTATCCAATCATTTGGAGTCGAACTCTTCCTTATGTCGCAAATAAATTTTTTCCTGTCAGATTTAAAAAGAAATACACTCTTAATATCATTCGGATATTTTTTNNAATTTCACAAGCAACAAACATCTCGATTGCTGGATAAATAGTCTTTGCCTGTTGCTGGTAGGCTACTATGATTTCAACTGATGAATATTTTAAATATTTTTCATCATTATCTTTTTCGCGTTGAGAACTAGCAGGAAATTTTTTAAAAAAAGTTTCTTTATCTATATATGGTTTTATGACACATTGAAGGGTATCAGTTGAAATCCAAGGAATTCCCAAAAATTTTGATAATTTTTTTGCCAAAGTTGTCTTTCCGCATTTGGGCGGACCACCGATTAAATATATCATACATTTATTTGCGACTTCACAACAATTAATTCTTTAAATTCATATCTCTTTTAATCTCTTCAATTTTAGAAATAATTTCTTTTTTTGTCGTCATAATTTATTTTCAGCTTTCTTTTCTTAATTTAAAAATTCCGTAATTGAATTTTATTATATCTTTCTTCGGAAAGTTTGGATCAATTAATACGTCGTCGGCTGGAAATTGTTCATTGACAGTGACCGTTAATCTCGCTCCATCAAATGATTCTAAATAATCTTCCAATGTATAAGAAAAATCTTCTAATGCGACCTCATTTCCGTTTATTGATATAATTATAGGTATCGCTTTTCTTCTGATATCAGAGTTATTTTCAGAATCTTTAATAACTGCCACATTAGTTCCAATTAATATTTCTCCTCCGATTACCAGCGTCTCACTTAAATCTTTCATAACTTGTTCCAGATTACTGGTGTGCACCAAGCTAAATCGAGAAAAAATAAAATCAAATTTATTTCTATCTACCGGCAAGTTATCCATGTCAGCAAGTACCAGATCTAATTGATCTAAATTTTTCTCGTCTTTTCTTTCTTGAGCTTTTTTTAGCATTTTTTCATTTAAATCAACAGCCACTACTTTTTTGGCGCCTCTCTCGCATAACATTTCAGCATAAATTCCATTTCCACAACCCAAATCAAGAACTATTTTATTATCTAAACTTTTTGGTATTAAATTATTAAACAATTCATCCGCTTCACGATATTCCTTATTTTCTAAATTTTTCCCGACAACATCATAATACGTTTCTGCTGTATTATCTTTTTTATATATATCTCCAATAGGATTAATTTTTTCCATAATGTTTTAAGAGAATTATGAATAAATTTTTTCATCATCAAATAAGTCTACTTTTTTAGCCAGATCTTTATTTGATGAAGTTGCTATATAGAGAGAAAGTGCATTTTCTAAACACACAGCTTTTTGATATCTTATTATATCTGGTATTTTCGGATTTTTTCCCAGAAATTCAGCTAATAAAGCATTGATTGATTTCTCTAAGCTATTTTGGTTAAAATTATTGGGAGTTTGGAATGTTTTTAAGGCCATAAGTTCTGTTCCGGAACATGTCATCATCATAGAAACTAATTCCGGGTCATTCAAAAAGGTTATATAATCTCTCGGACTCAAATGCACCCCTGCATAAACCGTAGGATGCGAGTGCAGTAGAATACTATGCTTTAATTCATGATCATTTTCCGGTTTATCCCAGTTCGCATAACAGCTATGATCGTCTCCTTCTGTAGTTTTGCCACCTATCAACTTATTCTCGGTTAAATCCACAAAAAAACCTTTACTATATTCATTGCCCGTTTTTAGAGTTTTTTCTTTTATAACATCAATAGACCTTCTCAATGCTCCTAAATGAATAGAATCAGGAGTATTAAATGGATATGCGTTAAGTTTTCCAGAAACAATTAAGGCCGATTTAAACATCTTAAAATCCCAATTTTTAGGCTTTAAAATTTCCCTAAAAATTTCCTCATCTTTAGGATTAATCGCGGGAGTTTTGTATTTTTTTTCAAATATCGCTGGTCCAAATTCCATAATTTTATTGTAAAAACATGTTAAAAAATTCTGAAAAATTCTATTTCTCCATTAAAACGTCTATCCCTGGCATTGGTTCGCCACTGAGAAATTCAAGCATGGCTCCGCCACCGGTAGAGATAAAAGAAAGTTCGTGTTCTAAGTTGCTTTCATTGACCGCCTGAACTGATTCTCCTCCGCCGATTACAGAAAAAGCTCCACTTTCGGCAATCGCTTGGAGAATTTTTCTCGTTCCATTGTCATAAGGTTTTTTTTCAAAAAGTCCCATTGGTCCATTCCATACCACCGTCTCGGCGTGCGAAATTATTTCACAAAATTTTTCAATCGTTTTTTCTCCAATATCCAATCTTCCATCATTGGCAAAATCAATCGGTAGAATTACTTTAGAATCAAATTGCATTCCGCCATCGATAGCCTCATTGGCAATTTTTCCTCCCACCAGCACAAAGTCATAATTTTTAACAAATGAATTTATGAGTGGAAGCTTAGTTTCAATTTTGGCTCCTCCGATAATAGCTACTGCAGGATGCTCTGGATGATCTTTTACTCGACTCAAGTTCTCCACTTCTTTTTGAGTTTGGAAACCAGCGTATGATGGTAATCTTTTGGCTACTCCCACCGTGGAAACATAGCCGCGATGAGAATCACTGAAAGATTCATTTACAAAAATATCAAAATTTTCCGCCAATTCAGCCGAGAAACTTGCATCGTTTTCTCCTTCTTCTTTGTAGAATTTTATATTTTCCAATAAAAACGCATCGCATTGATCGCTGTNNACCTAAAATTTTCTGAATATCTTGGATTATATTATTAAAAGAAAACATACTCATCCACTCCATTCCGCCTGGATGCTCTTTTTGATATTCTTCAGGACGACCAAGATTGGACATCATAGTTACTTTTCCTCCTTGCGCTATAATATAGTCAATTGTTTTTTTGACGGTCTCTATTTTATAAGGCTCTTTAATAACCTTACCTTCATAAGGCACATTAAAACTCACCCTCACTAAAACTTCTTTTCCTTTTAAATCAGCGTCTTGTATTTTTTTTATTTTCATGTTTTTTATCTTATTATTTATTATCTATTAACGAGTTAACGGATTAACGAGTTATTTTTTAAGAAATTCTTTATTTAATTTTTTCTTTTGCAAATAAACAATAAATCCTCCAATTTGATTAGCCACATCTTCTAATTTATTGTTTATATTATTGAATTCTTCTTGATTAATATAATTAATAGCTAAAGCAATATACAATTGATTTCTAACTTCGCCAGATGAACCTTTAGCTATTTTAAGAAATCTAACGAATTCATTATTGTTATTCTTTTCAAATCCTTCTACTATATTGGAACTTATTGAAACAACTGCTCTTCTAATTTGATCTCTGAGACCATAATCTTTGGAAAAATTTCCTCTAGCGGTTAAATCATAAATGTTTTTCGTAATTGTTAAACTTAATTTCCAAATATTTAATTCTTCGAATTTTTGTATTTTCATAATTCGTTAACTCGTTAATGCGTTAACTAAATAATAAATAATTTTATCTGAGATTTAGTCCATTCCTAGTATTCCCACAATCACTCCGACAAGCGCACAAACTATCGCGATAATCCAAGCTCGCATCACCACTTTTGGCTCGGGCCAACCCTTGGCTTCGAAATGATGATGAATGGGCGCAGCCAAAAAAACTTTTCGGCCAAAAAATTTCTTACTGGTCAATTGGATGCAGACGCTACCTGATTCCAAAACATAAATAAACACAATAATAAAAAGTGGGATAATAGCGTTGTTGAGCATCGCCACCACTCCCAAAGTCGTCCCTAGCGATATCGCTCCCGTATCCCCCATAATAAAACGAGCTGGGGGAATGTTAAACCATAAAAAAGCCAAAAGTGCTCCGGAAATAGCCGCGCAAAAAGCCGCCAAGTCCACTCTGTTTTGAGCAAAAGAAATAATTGCAAAAGAAGAAAAAGCCATAAACAGAACTCCCCCATTTAAACCGTCTAGTCCGTCAGTTTCATTGGAAGAAATTGCAGTAAATAAAATTACAAAAATAAAAAGAGGAATATACCACCAATCGATATAAAAATCACCAATCGCACTCAAATGCAATTTATCCCAGCCTAATTTATAAAAAAACCACCACCCTCCCGCCGCTGCCATTCCAAAAAGCCACCAAAAACGCATCGCAAATCTCATTCCTCCACCCTTATTGGAACCAATCCTCTTCACACTCATATAGTCATCCAGTAATCCCAGAAGTCCGGCCGCAACCAAAAAAAATAAAGGAAGCCAAGTTTGAGAACGACTCAAAAAATCCAATCGAGCAATAAAATTTATATCCAATATCTTAGCCACAAATGGAAATATGAAGTTAGAAGCATATACAAGAATAAGCACAGCTACCCAAACTATTAATCCTCCCATGGTAGGAGTGCCCGCCTTACCAGCATGCAGCTTGTTTACAAAGGTTAATTTTTTCCCATCGACAGATGTGTTTTTAATTTTTATCCCTATCTTATATTTAAATAAAATTTTGGTCCAAATCGGAGTAATTACAAAAGCTACCCCGAAAGCGAGCAATCCAGTAAAAAGGATTTTTAAAACGTCTATTACTTCTGGGATTGTTTGGAATTGAGCGATAAGCATAGATTTTCTATTATTTAGTTAACGAGTTAACGCATTAACGAGTTGGTTTTTGATAAATTTTTATTTGATTTTTGAATTTTTAATTTTGACTCAAATAAAATTAAACCTAAATTAAAAATTCTAAATTCTTAAATAAATTATTATAATTCGTTAACTCGTTAATGCGTTAACTAATCAATAAATAATTTATTATCTATTATATTTTACTCTGCTTTGAAATATTGAGCAATATTCCCATTCCTACCATCAGAAATACAAAGGACGTTCCTCCATAACTAATAAAAGGCAAAGGAATTCCTGTCAGCGGAATGATGGCCAAAATGGCAGAGATATTTACAAAAGCCTGCAAAATAACCCAACTCACTATTCCCATTGCTACAATTTTTCCAAAATCATCCGGAGCATTCTTGGCTATCTTCATTCCACGCAAAGCAAAAAAAATAAAAAACATAACCACAATAACAGCACCAAGCATACCCAGCTCCTCTCCAACAATTGCGAAAATTGAATCGCCTACCGGCTCCGGCAGATAATTGAATTTCTGTCGACTGTGTCCCAGGCCCACTCCCAATACGCCGCCTGATCCAACCGCTAACAATGCTTGGGTAATCTGATAACCCACGCCCTGAGGATCATGACTGGGATTAAGAAAAACCAATACTCTATTCAATCGATAAGGCGCCATAGCAATCAATCCAGCCAAGATAACTCCTCCACCGATAAATATTCCCCAAATGTGAGACAAGTTGGCGCCCGAAATAAAAAACATAATTATTGAAATTAAAATAACCACCATCAAAGTTCCCGTATCGGGTTGCTTTATAATCAAAAAACTCATCACCGCCAAGATTCCCAAGAATGGAATCATGCCTTCATAAATATCTTTTACTCTCTCCCTACCTCTTCCCGTTAGCCAAGCTCCCAGATATAAAATTATAGCCAATTTAGACATCTCGGATGGCTGAAAAGAAATCGGACCCAAATTTATCCAACGACTGGCGCCGTAAATATTTTTTCCGATTCCCGGGATAAAAACTAAAATCAACGCTATTATGGAAATAATAAAAAAGGGTACAGCAAATTTTTTCCAAAAATGATAATCGATGCGGCTAAATATATACAAAACTAAAATTCCAGGCAAAAACCCATATAAAAATTGATGGGATAAAAAGTAGTTGGGATCATTGAATCTAGTTTGAGAATACAAAACACTGGCGCTCGAAATCATTATCAAACCAAAAACAGACAATGTAAGAATTATCGTTAATAAAGTTTTGTCTATTTGTTTTTTTTCTTTTTTCATTATGCCTCAATTTTTTATTAAAGAATTAACGCATTAACGAGTTAACGAGTTAAAAAATAAAAAATAATAATTCGTTAACTCGTGAACTCGTTAACTAAATAATAATAAATTATTATTTTGAATTATCTCTTCTCCATTTCTCTATCGCTTTATGATTTCCACTCAACAAAACTTCTGGAACTTTCCAGCCATTAAATTCTTCCGGCTTAGTGTAATGGGGATATTCCTTATTAGCTTGTAGCTTGTAGTTTGTTAGCTTATTAGCATCATTTGTTTTTGAATTATTTTCATTTTCATCCATCTGTGAACCGTGAACTATGAACTGTGAACTATTCCCCTCTTCTTTTGTCTGTGAACTGTCAACCATGAACTCTGAACCGATACTATAGCTTTCTTCTGCCAATGATTCTTTGTTTCCCAGAACTTCCGGCAAAAGCCGACTGACTGAATCCACTACAATCATGGCGGGAATCTCTCCTCCAGTTAAAACATATTCTCCGATAGAAAATTCTTCATCTATTATATTATCCGCCACTCTTTCATCCACTCCCTCATAACGACCGCAAATCATTATCAAATTTTCATATTTGGACAATCTCTGTGCATCCGCTTGGGTAAACTTTTTTCCCTTCGCCGAAAACAAAATTATTCGAGTGTTTTTTAAATTTGGGATTTGGGATTTGATATTTGTTTGGAATTTGAGATTTGAGATTTGAGATTTCAAAAATTGAACACATCGCCAGATGGGTTCAATTTTAAGTACCATCCCCGCTCCTCCTCCATAGGGAGTATCGTCTACAGTCTGATGTTTGTCAGTAGCGTAATCTCTTAAATTATGAATTTTTATTTCAATTAAATTTTTCTTTTGCGCTCGCCCCAAAATAGACTCATTAAAATATGAATCAAAAATTTTAGGAAAAATTGTAATTATATCAAATTTCATGATTTAGTTTATTAGTTTTTTAGATAATAGCTTGTAGGTTTTTTATTAAAAAATTTAATAGCAAAATTAACAATATAACAACACAACAATTTCAACAGTTAGAACAATTTCAACACGTAGAACATTAATCATCTTACCATTTTTTAAAAAATTTAAAAAGGAGTCTGTTAGAAATCCAACAAACTCCTTTTGCGATTTGATTCTGATTTTATTTGCAGGGAATCACTTCTCCATCAGCATCAAAGAAAAATCCTTCATTGGGGTCAATGGTACTTCCGTAATTTCCCCAAAAATTGGCGTGGACCATATAAGATTTTCCTAGCTGCATTTTTCCACTACCTAGGGAATTTTTGGGACAATAGGCCCAAGAAGTATCTTCTTGGCCGGGTCTTTTAAAAAGACACCGATCATAATAATACTTGCCCGAAGAATTTCGACTTACCCTTGGCGCTACTGCCACTAGGACAAGGCACATATCGTGAGTACTGTTCCTTTCAATAGAGTCCTCTATGCCTGCCTTAATGTGTGCAACGCCGTTGTAGCAACCGCCCAGAAGAGCAATGAAAATAAAAACAAAACCGCGAAATACTACTGAAAACAGAGACTTTTTCATATTCATCACCTTGTTTGGTTTTTAATCAAATAACTCTCATTAATTTCATAACTTCTAATTATACACCAAAATTGCCATTTTGTCAAACAAAACTTAAGATAAAATATTAATAATTTTGCTGACAAATTTGATGATTCATATATTTAAAAAGGGTGTCAGCACATCGTGCAAACACCCCTCGATCCCTACTCATGACAATCGCTCTACATAATCATTTAACACGATTGCCACATTGCTGTCAGGATGCTCTTCACAAATCTTTATCGCCAACAATGTTGGCCGTTCATTGTGACCAAAAATTTCCAAAAGGTGCAAAAATTCTTCTACCACATTTTTTCTGATATCACTCAGTAAATTTTTCTTTTTCTGTGATCTAACCAAAAAACTCGTCCAATCATCTGAAGCCATCTCTCCTCCTCTGCTTTTTTGATAATATTAATCCTAATTCACAACAACTCACATTACCCCAAAATCAAAACGATGTCAAATTTTAAGTTGCGTAATTTTACACAAAATTTACGAAATAAAAACCTCCTGCCGGGCGGTTGCCAAGCAGGAGAATGAGAAGGTTACAGCTTTTAATTTTCTATATAGGCGACAATATCGCCAACGGTATTCATTTCTCTTGCAATCTCTTGCGAAATTTCTATGCCAAATTGATTTTCAATAGCCTCCACAACAAGAATAAAGTCCAATGAACTGGCTCCCAAATCATCCACCAAGGAGCTTTCGGAAAAAATTCTTTCTCCATCTATTTCAAGAATTCTCGAAACAATAGAAACCACTACCCAAAAGATTGATGCGTTCATATCTCCTCCGTTATTATCTATCGTTAATTTAAAAAATACAAAGTTTAACCACTCTGCTAAATATAACAAAAAAATAAAAAAAGTAAATATCCAAAAACAAAAAACCACCCCCTAAGGAGTGGTTTTCAAAGTGATCGA
>DNVQ01000003.1 GCA_003507475.1 Candidatus Moraniibacteriota bacterium
ATTATTATTCACTTTTTTCTATTTTCCCACTGCTTCCAAACATATCCATTTTTTTCTTAACCATTTCAGTTATTGCACTTTTGGCCTGACCCAAGTGATCTCTTACGTCAAAAGAAACTGATTTATTGCCATCGATAGTTTTACCAAGACTTGTGACAAAAGCTACTCTGGAAGCTGTATCTACATTAAAACAATTTATTCCCCTTCTTACTGCTTCAGTAACTTTTTCCTCTTCCCAATCTGAAGCGCCATGCATGATCAAGGGCATATTTAATCTTTCATTTATTTTCCCCAATCTTTCATAATCAGGCTCAGGTCTTTCTTTGGCAAAATCATGCGCATTCCCTACTGCCACAGCCAAAGCATCTACGCCGGTTTCCCTCACAAATTCCTCCGCTTGATCAGGATCTGTCATATATTTATCCCAGTTGACCTCTTCTGAACCGATTTCCCGAAGATAAGGAACATTTCCCAGCTCTCCCTGCACATTCACTCCTCGCTCATGACAAAATTGAGCAATTTTTTTAGTTGTCATCAAATTATCTGCATATTTTTTTCTAGAACCATCATACATAATTGAAGTAAATCCAATCTCAAGCGCTCTTTGCACTACTTCAAAATCCTTGCCATGATCCAAGTGGATTCCAACTGGAATTTGAGGGTAATAACATTCAACTAAAGTTTTAATTAAACCAAAAATCGCTCTTCCTCCGGCATAATCCATTGTTTTTTCGGTTACCTGAATTATAACCGGAGAGTTTTTTTCCTTAGCTGCTTCTAAAATAGCCATAGTAAATTCTAAATTTACCGTATTAAAAGCTCCTACCGCATAATTTCCTTTATTGGCGTTATCCAATATTTTTTTTACTTCTGTTATCATTGTTTTTCTCTACGAATTACGAATTTATACGAAAATACGAACTAATTTCCATTTTTTAATTTATAATTATTGTCCCAAATAATCAGGCCCTATAATTTTATAAACTAAAAAAGAAGTGAGATGTTTTGTATTTTTAATAGACTTGTATATTTGTAGTAATTAATTATTTTCTAAAACTTCTCCCATTTTAATAAAATCCATAGGATGCAAGGATTCTCCCCCCACCAACACTCCGCTCATTCCTGACTCCAGACAAACTTCCTTTATATTTTTAAACTCAACAGACCCTCCGTAAATAATTTGCGGCATCTCATCGAGACTTAAATTAAATTTATCAGTTAATATTTTTTGCATTAAAATTCTAATTTCCATAATCTCATCTGAAGTGGGAACTCTTCCGCTTCCAATAGCCCAAACAGGTTCATAAGTTATAATCAGTTGAGAAATTTTTTTATCAGCAATGCCATCTAAACTTTCCAAAAGCTGGTTCGTTATTACTGATTTGATTTGGCCATTTGCCCTCTCCTCCTCTGTTTCTCCGATACATATTACTGGAATTAAGTTATTTTTCAGAGCCATTTTAACCTTTTCATTAACCAATCCATTATCTTCTGAAAAATATTTACGTCTCTCGCTATGCCCGATTATCGCGTAATCTCCACCGAAATTTTTAACCATTGGAGCAGAAATTTCTCCGGTAAATCTTCCCATTTCTTCTTCGTGAATATTTTGAGCGCCAAAAAAAACAGCCTCATTTTTAATTCTATTTTTAAAAGATTCTAAATGAATAAGGGGTGGACATAATACAACTTTAATATTTTTAAAGTTCTTACCTGCCAGACAATTTTCCATTCCTTTGAAATAATTTTCTCTTTCAATCTGAGAGACAATATTCATTTTTATGTTTCCGATTATTATTTTCATTTTTATTTTTATAAAAATTATGATTAAAAAAGAATAGTTATGCCAGTAACAATTGCTCCGGCTATAAAACAGCCTAGAAAAATGTACAAAATCGCCTTCTTGGGTGGAATCTGAAAAATAGAAGCTGCCACTGCCCCACTAAAAGCCCCTGTCATCGGAAGCGGGATGGCAATAAAAATAATCAAAGCCACTGCTTCCCACTTTTCAAAACTATCTTTATGCTTCTTGTGAAGCCTATCTATGTATTTGGTCCAAAGCTTATGGATAAAACCAACTTTCTCAATGATTAATTTAGTTACAGGCTCGATTAAAAGCAAAACTAAAGTTCCCATCAAAGTATTACCCAATACTGAATAAGTAAAAGCCAAAAAAGGAGAAATTTCATATTTTAAGATTGCGACCGGGATAGAGGCTCTTAATTCAGTCACTGGCATCATAGCAATAAGAAAAGTCGCCAATTCCTTTGGCATACCAGTAAAAGCATTTATAATTATTTCTTGCATAATACAAATTTAAATCCTCTCTCCCTCTCTCCCTCTTGTACTCAAGGGGGAGGCTGGGAGGGGGTTTCTTTTTTAAAAATATTTTTTAATTTCAAATACTACTCCCGCTAAATTATTATTTATTTCATTATTCCAAAATCTTAAAACTTTTAATCCTTTTCTTTCTAAAAATTCTGCTCTTATTTTTTCATTTTCTCCACTAAATTCTTCCTTATGTTGCCAACCATCTAATTCTATTATTAACTTTTTTTCTTTACAATAAAAATCCACTATATATTTACCAAAAGAATGTTGCCTTCTAAATTTAAAACCCAATTGGTTATTTTTTAATCTGGACCACAATATTGTTTCTTGAGGCGTTGGGTTGTTCCTTAATTTTTTTCTTATTTGTTTTATTGGATTTTTTAGTTCCATAAAGTCTATTTTAAGAATATAGTAAGTTTCGAACCCCTCCGCCCTCCGGGCACCTCCCCTTCCAAGGGGAGGAGGAAATCTCTTGTTGTCTAACTATTCCTTATTTTATCCATCAACTCTTCAATTTTAACAATCTCACTTTCAGCACTATTTCTTTTTTTAAACTCTACTCCGCCGGATTGGATTGATCTATCGCTCACCACGATGCGGTATGGAATTCCGATCAAGTCACTATCGGCAAATTTTTCTCCCGCTCGCGCGTCTCGATCATCATAAAGAACTTCTATATTTTGAGAAATTAAATCATCATAAATTTTATCCGCTTGACTTCGAACTGTGGACTCTGAACCAAGAACTAATAAATGGACAGCGAAAGGCGCGATACTTTCTGGCCACACAATTCCTTTTTCATCAGAAAATATTTCTGCCACTACGCCCATTAATCTCGTCACTCCAATACCGTAAGAACCAAGATAAATTGATATTTGTTTTCCCTCTTCATTGGTAACAAAAAAATTCATATCATCACACTTGGATGTGCCAAAATTAAATATATTCCCTACTTCGGCTGATTTCACCTTGGTTAATTCATCTCTTGAAACTCCCAATTCTTTCAAAACATCATCATTCATAACTTCCTCATTAACCGCTACACCCTTTTCCTTGTTGATATAAATAAAATCCTCTCCCGCCTCGGTAATTGTTTGGAACTCATGACTGTACTTGGTAAAAGCTCCACCCGCTGCAAAAGTAATATAAGTTATATCGCCCAACCCCACTCTTTTAAAAACATTCATATAAGCAGTCTTAACGCTCTCATAGAAAGCTAGGTGCCTTTTTTCATCAACATCATAACTATACAAATCCTTCATGACAAATTCGCGCCCTCGCATAATACCACTTTTGGCTCGGAGTTCATTTCTCAGTTTTGTCTGAAATTGATAAGCGTAAGCTGGGAAATCTCTATAACTAGATAAGAATCTTTTCATCATCTCCGTAATCGGCTCCTCATGCGACCAGCCAAATCCAACTTCTGTACCATTTTTTAATTTCGATTTAAACCAAACATCTACTACATTATCATCCCAACGACTAGTTGATTGCCAAACTTCTTTAGGTTGCAAAGATGACATTATTATCTCTTGGCCATCAATAGCATTCATCTCTTGGCGAACGATATTTTTTATTTTTTCAATAACACGCAGTCCCAATGGCAAATAAGCATACACTCCCGCCATTTCTTTATTAATAAAACCAGCCTTGATCAAAAGCTGTGCATTTTTTGACACCTCATCTTTAGGAAAATCCTTAGATGTCTTAGTAAATAATTTTGATTGTTTCATATGATTTAATAATATTCTAATTGTAAATTGCCGTCAATTGAACATTCAGATGATTTGTAGACAATTTTGAATTTCTAATTTTGAATTTTGATTCAAATTCTAATTTCTTAATTTTTAAATATTTAAAATAAGTTTTAAATTATTTTTAGGTCATAATTCAGTCATTCTAACATTCATTCAAAATTCAAAATTAGAAATTCAAAATTAAGTTCCCTATCAATATTCCGAGTTTCATAAAAGTATTTGAAACTATTTTTAATAAACTAGAATAATCCTCTTATCTTATCTATAATTTCAAACTGGATAAAATCATGAAAAGTTACCACCACCATCAAAAGTAACAATAATAACATTCCGATTGAATTAGCCATGTTTTCAAATTTTTGATTTACCGGAGAACCTTTGAGCTTTTCAATTAAGATAAAAAATATTCTTCCTCCATCCAGGGCTGGAAAGGGCAATATGTTAATAATAGCCAGATTAATACTGAGCATCGCCGCAAATTGTAAAACGTATGTAAACCCGAGAGCACTCACTTGCTTGGTCATAATGGCGATTCCAATCGGTCCTGCTACATCCATGGCTGGCTTGCTGCCAGANNCCTTTGCCGATTGCTTCATACCACGGATAATCAATTAAAGCCGTTCTAGCGAGTCCCACTCCCAAAGCTCCCTGATCACTTGGAAATTCTATTCGAGGAATTCCTTTTAGCTCTAAAGTTTCACCCCCTCTTTTGACGGTCAAAACTATTTCTTTTCCCTTATTATTATCAATATATTTTTTTAATTCCTCCACCTTGCTTATAGACTGACATGCTTGTCCCTTGGTGCAAATTTTTAAAACCTGATCCCCGATTGCAAGTCCCATTTCTTTGGCCGGAGTATTTTCCACTACTTGAGAAATTTGAACCTTCGCATCTTTTACTTTTTGATTATCACTGATTGCTTCAGGGGCGCCTTGAGCAAAAACTATTGCCAACAAAAACCAAGCTAAGATTAAATTCATTGTTACTCCGGCAGCCAAAACTTTTATTCTTATCCAAGCGGACTTAGACACAAAACTATCTTTTTCTTTTTTAGCTCCGCCATTTTCCCCTTTGATATTTACAAATCCTCCCAGCGGAATCCAGTTTAAAGAAAAAATTGTATTTTTAGATTTAACTTCTCGGTTGCCCCAAATTATTTCATATTTTTTAGTTTGATCATTTTTTACCGCACCCACAATTCTGGGCGGGAAGCCAAAACCAAATTCATCCGCCTTGATGCCATTTCGAATGGCGATTAAATAATGTCCCAGTTCGTGTACAAAAATCAAAACTCCCAAAATCAAAATAAAAATTATTGCTGTTGTCATAATAAAAAAAATATAATTAATAACACTTTATATAATACCGCAAATTAAGCATCCCGCCAACCTTTGACTTTTTGTCAATTTTGGTGTATAATTAAAAATCGTAGCAAATGGATAGTTTTTTACCAACCAACCCTCAAATAAGGAGAAAACCATGGCCGATCAGAAACCTTTTCATGAAACCATCCTACCCGTCATCCATTTCATCCCACAAAATCCGGACGAGACTATACTTCGTACCATATTTCACTTCATTCGCATTACAAATATACCAAAAAATCATGAATCCATCATTGCAGCCCTTGAAAAAACTCTCGCCCGCTTAACCGATCAAGAACGTTGGGAAGGCGATTTCAGAGAGACAATCGCAAGCGTGCTGGCGCAGAAAGAAACGGCAGAAAAAACCGTGAGCTATGAGGGATTATTGACCCGAGATGACCTGCGGTCATTTATTCCGGTTTCCTTAAATGCATTTATATATCATGGAAGCCCCGCGAAATTATCAATAGAACCCTGTGAGGAAGATTCTGATTTGTGCCACTTCACAATCTCATCAAATTCAGAAGGATATCTGGATAACGATTTCGGACCAAATGGAGTTCTTTCTACATGGAGCGAAAAATTCACCAGAATTTCTGCGTTGCCAAAATCGAAAACAGAAAAAACCAATGCTGTCACGTTGCCAAGTGGCGATATATTATCATTTGAAAATGGTCACTGGTGGATCACTCGTTCAAGAGGCGGTGACAAAGAGGAGTGTTTACGTAGTGAAGCACACAATCTTTTGCGGCAAAATTGTTTGGTTAACGCCATAACAGATGAAGCTTGGGCAGATATAATCAAGCATGATCAACCTCTTCTCTGAAATAAACTCCTGAAAAATTCAGGAAAAAACGGGAATCAATGTAAATCATTGAATTCCCGTTTTTTAATTTTAAAAATCTCTGCTCTGTTTTTATACAGGATTATGGCACGTTTCTACCCACTACAAAATATAAAAAAACAAACCAGATGTGAAATTCACATCTGGCTGGACATCTAAAAATCATGGAAGAGATTTTATTTTTTCTGAAGAGTTAATATAATATCTTCTTTTTCTTCGCCACCAGCGCGCCAATCCCTTTCTGGAATACTTCGCTCTACTGCTAAAACAAAACATAACTAACCACCCAATAATAGCAAACACCCCGACTGCTAGCAGTGCTAAACTATAATCCATCTCATTGACTCCTGTTTTATTTGTTATTTAACAACTAAAAAGTAGACCCTAGACACTTCAAATAAATATACTTATACATAGCATTTATGTCAAGCAGAAAATTAAAAAACAATTCAATTTGTCTGTCTTTTTTATTTGTAAAACATTATTCGACACTCAATCCAGTCGGTGCTACTGGAGGGATGATATCATCTCCGCTATCTGGACCAACATATGAAGTACTAATTATAAGATCGTCCACCTCCACTGCTTGCCAAGAACTTTGCCATGCAATTCCTACATCATGGCCATTAGTATTTCCTAAAGGAAAATGGGTAAAATCATCAAAAGTATATCCACCCAAATTAGCATTGGTATCATGATATCTAGAAACGCCATCCACCCAAAACTGAAGATCATCGTTAGCTAAATTTATATTAAATTCCCAACTGTGCCATTCATTATCAAACAAATCCCTTACAGATGAAGAATTTAACAGCACATGGACACACTGACCATCAGAAGTTACAAGCTTAAGCTCCCCATTTTGAATACTTGAATACCAAGGATTTATATTAAGATATAGCTCCTTGTGGTATGTATCAGGGTTCGTTGTGGTTATTCTCCACTGTTTTAAATATAAAGTATTATTATCGGTAGACATAGCAGAGGGCCACTTTATATAATACCTCAAATAAAGATTATTTTTACCTGCGCCTATAAAATCATTTTTATGGAGCGGACCCGCATATTCTCCCTGATATCCGTAAGTATTTCCATTTCTCCATACTTTTAAAGACTTTCCAATTCCATTTCTACCTGGAGAAGTTATTTCACCTGCATAATGAGAAACTCCTCCTACCGAAACAGGCCCTCCAATAAACCATTGATCCCAAGAAGCACTATTGGGAGGTGACAAGTTGGTTGAATTACAATTTGACGTACAGTTATCAAAATTGTCTTGAAAAAGAACAGTTGCGGAAGCGATTCCAGGAAAAATTAAAACTCCAAAAAGAGTAAGGATCATTCTTTCAACTTGTCTTTGCATATTTTTTATTCTTAAAAAATTATTTAAAAAACGAAAAATTAAAAATAAATCCACCCTAGAATAGCATGACTGTATATTTTAAATTGAAATTTTGGAAAAACTAAGATCTGCAAACTAAATAATCATCCGAACTGCACTTCGATCATAAGCAAGATTTTTATAACAGATTTATTATACATATTAGATTAAGGCTTGTCCATAACGTAAGGATCCATTATCTAAAATTAATTGCCAATATTATAATGAACGCCAACAACAGCCTATACCAAAAGAAAACTTTATAACTATAGTTTTCTACAAATTTAATTAAATATTTTATGGCTAAGTATCCACTAAAGGCAGAAAAAATAATTCCTATTATTAGTACGGAATCAATGCCCCCCCTTATTAAATCAGGAGTCTGACTCAAAGTCGCACCAAAAATTATCGGGGTTGAGAGTAAAAAAGAAAACCTAGCCGCACTCACCCTGCTTAATCCAAGGGCCAAACCGGCAGAAATGGTTGCCCCCGATCGAGAGACCCCAGGCACAATCGCGACTGCCTGAGCAAGGCCGATAATTAAAACGTCTTTTAAATTTATTTTATCAAGTTCCCTTTTGTGGGAGGCATATTTATCCAAGAGAAATAAAATTAAACCAAATAAGCTCAAAGTAAAAGCAATTAAATAAGGATTTCTAAAAATTCCATCCACTAAATCTTCTAAAGAAAAACCGATTAATGCGCCTGGAATTGTCCCAATTACAAGTAACCACAAAATATTTGAATTATATTTTTCACTCTTGTAATTTTTTCCCCAAAAGGCAAGTTTAAAAATATCTAACCAATCCCGCCAAAAGTAAGCGATCACGGCTAGTAATGTTCCAGCATGCATCGCCACATCAAAAGCCAAGCCCGGATCTTCCCAGCCCGTAAAAAATGGCACCAAAATAAGATGCGCCGTAGAAGAAATTGGTAGAAATTCCCCCAAACCCTGCACAATTCCCAATGTAATTGATTGAATAAAATCCATAATATAAAACAATTAAATAATTAACGCATTAACGAGTTAACGAGTTTAATATATACAAAAAAAACAATTAAACTGGTATTTTTATAATTTTAAAATTTGACATTTGAAATTTTTTAAAATAATTCGTTAACTCGTTAATTCGTTAACTAAATAATAAAAAATTAATAAACTAAAACTGGTGTTCCCACCTCCGCCCAATTATACACAAATTCCGCCGCTCCCACTCCTAGCCTCATGCATCCGTGAGAAACCGGGATACCCAAATGATTTTTTCCCTCCTTGTATCCGCCTGGCCATTCGGGAAGCTCATGAATTCCAAACTTTCCATCCTGTGTAATTGCCATCCAAAATGGCATAAATAAACTATATTTTTTTGACCAAGGTTTTAAACTTTTATTATAAATCTGATGTTCACCCTTGGGTGTGTCCATTCCTCTTTTCCCTGAAGAAATCAAAAATGAATTCAGTAATTTCCCGTCTTGGAAAATTGTCATGATTTGGGTGCTGAGATTAACATCAATATATTTACCGCTCCTCACTCTGGCAAAAGTAAATCTTTTGGACTGAACCAACCTCTCGTCCAAATCTTTAGCCCAAGTTTTCGGCTTGGGTGGCAAAGTAGTAAAAGATGTTTCATAAGCTTGCTGATAGTCTTCATCTTTGGCTTTTTTTGCTTTGACAAAAATTTTCAAAACATACAAAGTATCATCTTTTAAACTTTCTTTCGGAAGAATTTCAAACTGAGTTTTTTCTTCATTATTTCTATATTTAACTCCCACCTCCGGATAAAATCTAAAATCAACAAAAAAATCCCTGGTTGATTTATCAAATTTTACTACAATTGGATCTTCGATATCTAGGCGCAAATCCACTGTTCCATTTTTGGGAATAACCTCCATTATCTTGGGATATCCCACTGTCTTAAAGTTAAATTCATCCGATTTGATGGGCATAAAGTTCTTAGCTCGGCCATCTTCAAGATTTAATTTATATTGAGTATCCACGTTCCAAGCGGTTTTGGGAGTAATGGTTATTTTCTTTAGCGATTCATCGACCGTGGCATCCATGGGGGTTTGGGGAGCTATCTTAATTGAGTTCTTGTAATATTTGGCATTGATCGGCTGGGAAAAATTAATTACCAAAGAATCATTGGGTGAAAATTGTGAAAAATTTTTATTTTCTATTTTGGGAGACAATACAAAATAAGAAGAAAAAGCGTAAATATATACACCACCAGACATTAGTACTAAAAATAAAATCAATATAATTATTAACTTATATATTTTTTTCATAAAAGATTTAATCACAATTCACAACTTCCTCTAGTATAATATCAAATAGTAAAATTGTTAAATTACTATATTGTTAATTATTTAATTAACGAGTTAACGAATTGAAAATTTTAATATTGAGAATTTATTGATTATTGAAAATTGATCATTGATTATTTTTTAACATATTTTAACAATCAATGATTAATGTTTCAAACTAAAATCTACAAACTAAAACCTAATCAACTATTTCACCGGATCGTACCCCCCATCATTCCAAGGATGGCATCTGATAATTCTTTTTAGACCCAGCCAAATCCCCTTAATAATTCCATACTTATCAATAGCTTCGTAGGTATATTGCGAACAAGTAGGATGAAAACGGCAAAATCTTTCCGAAAAAAAATAGCTCAAAAATCCCTGATCAGGAGATAAAACTTTTTGGTAAAATTTAATCAATATTAATATTATTTTTTTCATTGTCAATACATCAAATTAGTTATATAATATCAATGATATATGTTTTTAAATAAAATAACAATTACAAAAACATAAATTATAAAAATAAAAATTCAACCCGTTAAATCTATTCTATTTAAGAATAATATTTTGATTGAGGCACAAAAACTTAATGAATTTTTAATTTTGCATTAAACAACATTTAACAGGGTCAAAAATGAAAAAAATCTCTTTTAACAATGTCACCTGGATAGATTTTGAAAATCCAGATTCTTCAAGTACTAGGTATTTGCAAGAAAATTTTAATATTCACCCTCTGGCAATCGAAGAATTTGTCACGCCTACCATTAGACCCAAGGCGACTATTTATCCTACCTGTATTTTCCTTACCTTGCATATTCCGCTTTATGATACAGTAGAAAGAACCACTTATCCGGGAGAATTAGACATTGTTATCACCAAAGATCATCTTATTACAGGTCATGATCACCGAATCTTGCAATTGACTTCTTTTTTTGAAAAACTTGAAAACAGCCAGGGCAAAAAAAGAGTTTATATGAATGCAACTCCCGCCCATCTGCTCTACCACCTCATAGAAACTTTGATAGATTCCTGTTTTCCAAGGCTCGATCATATTCACAAAAATATTGATGTTATAGAAAATCATGTTTTTAACGGAAATGAAAAAAAGATGGTAAGAGAAATTTCTATTGCCAAAAGAGATATTTTAAATTTTAGGCGAGCTCTAAAGCCACAACGTTCAATTTTAGAATCCTTAGCTCAAATGGATATTCTGCTTATTAGCAAAGATCTTAAAGCCTATTACCAAGATTTGGTTGGAACCAATATGAGACTCTGGAGTTCTCTAGAAAGCGCCAAAGAAACTATCGAATCATTGGAGGAAACAAATAATTCTTTGCTTTCCAATAAACTAAACATGACCATGAAAGTTTTGACTATTTTTTCTGCTGTAATGCTCCCCATGACAGTTTATTCTAATATTTTAGCCATGAGCGCCGGCATTCCTTTCGGAAATCATCCCTATGGATTTTGGATCCACATGGGCATAATGATAATACTCTCCATGATTACGATATTTGCATTTAAGGTGAAGAAATGGATTTAGAATTAGGTTGTGGCTTGTAGTTATTAGCTTTTTAGCAGACAGCTGAGTATGGTATTAGGTTGTAGTTTGTAACTATTAGCTTTTTAGCGGAGAGAAGAATATGAGATCAGATTGTATTTATTAGCTTTTTAGCATTATAACTCTGAATATTTTATGAGCAATAGCTTAAATTCATATAAAGATTTAATAGTTTGGCAAAGATCGATGGAATTAGTCACTGAAATATACAAGTTAACCTATAAATTTCCAAAAGAAGAAATTTACGGAATTATTTCTCAAATGAAAAGATGTGCTATATCAATCCCCTCAAACATCGCAGAAGGAAGAAGGCGTGACAGCAAAAAAGAGTTTAGAAGATTTTTGGTTATCGCTTATGGCTCTGGAGCAGAATTAGAAACTCAAGTTGAAATTTCAAAAAGGTTAAAATTTGTAAACGAGAGTGAATTTTTAAAAACTAACGAATTACTTTTAGAAACTATGAAAATGCTAAATAAATTATTATCAACCCTAAGAACCTAAAAAGCTAAATCTCTAAAAAACTACTATGCTAATATACAATAAACTCACAAATCAAAAAGAAGAATTTGTACCAATAAATCCAGGCAAGGTCGGGATGTACGTTTGTGGTCCGACAGTCTATGATCATTGTCACCTAGGACACGGCCGTGGGTATGTTTCAATGGATGTCATTCGTAAATATTTGGAGTTTTCCGGATACGAAGTTAAGTACATAATGAATTACACTGATGTTGGTCACCTAGTAAATGATGCTGAAGTGGGAGAAGATAAACTTGAAAGACGAGCCAAAAAAGAAAAAATTGATCCCATTGAAATTGCTAATTTTTACATTCAATCTTGTGAAGAAGATTTTGAAGCACTCAACATTAAACCAGCTATCTTTTATCCTCGTCCGACAAAGTATATTGATAAAATGATAAATTTTATCGAAAGATTAATTGAAAAAGACTTTGCTTATGAGTCCAATGGTTCGGTTTATTTTTCAGTAGAAAAATTCCCTGATTATGGCAAGCTCTCCGGTCGAAAAACCGATGAACTTTTGGCAGGTGCGAGAGTAGAAATTGATAGCGACAAAAAAAATCCGCTTGATTTTGCCCTTTGGATAAAAGCGGATGAAAATCATATTTTAAAATGGAACAGTCCTTGGAGCATCGGTTACCCAGGATGGCATATCGAATGTAGTGTAATGAGTTGTGATTTATTGGGAGAAAATACTTTTGATATCCATGGCGGAGGCAATGAAAATGCTTTTCCGCACAATGAAAATGAAATTGCTCAAAGTGAGGCTTTAACTGGTCAGAGGATGGCTAATTATTGGGTGCTTTGGAATATGGTTAACACCAATGGCTTAAAAATGGGAAAATCATTAGGCAACGCCACTAATCCCAAAGAAGCTATCAAAAAATATGGTGCTGGGACAGTAAGACTTTGGATAATCAGCTCTCACTATCGTAGTGTTATGGATTTTAATGAGAATTCATTAAATCAAGCCACTAAAAATTTAGAAAAAATATCTAAATTCATAAATCACGTACAAGAAAAACTAGCTAAAATTAATTCTACCAATGAAGATTTGGCTACTATTGATTTTGATTATTACCAAGAAAAATTCAAAGAAGCGATGGATGATGATTTTAATACTCCGTTGGCTCTGAGCGTCTTTTATGATTTGATAACCCAAACTTACAAACTCGAAACAGAAAACAAGATAACCGCCTTGGACTTGAAAAATATTTTATCTTTTTGGAATAAAGTAAATTCAATTTTTAGCCTTGAAATAATGCCCCGAGACAAAGAAGAAATTCCTCAAGAAATTATGCAACTAGCCAAAGACAGAGAGACTGCCAGAAAAGATAAAAACTTCCAAGAAGCCGATAGTCTCAGAGATAAACTTAAAGAAAGGGGTTATGAAATCGAAGATACATCCGAAGGATTCAAACTTACTAAAAATTAAAGGCGTCAAAATTTAGAACATCAAACTAAACACTAAAAAATTAATTCCTCATCAAAAAATGTTTGCTAAAAAAATAAAATCAAAATTACTTATATCTCTACTTATCGTAGCCATATTTATAAATCTAATTCCTAGCAAAATTGAGGCCGAAGAAGCCTCAATGAGCAGTAATGAAGAAGTAGAAAGAGATGCCGATTTATACGAAAAGTATCAAAAATACGAAAAGTATAAAAAGTATAAAAAGTATAAGGAATACAAAGAAGCCAAAGAAAAATACGCTTTCGAAACTTCAACNNAAAAATAAATATAAGCCTCTAAAAAAATACGCCAAATACGGCAAGTATAAAAAATATAACAAGAGTAGTTACAAAAAATACGGCTCTAATGAATACAAGGATGGCTACAATCGATACAAAAATTATTTAAACAATAGCGGAATAAGCGGTGGAGATCTGGGCGAAGCAAATTTAGGAGGAGGACCATTGGGACCGGAAATCACTATTGGATTATGGAGTTACAGTCGAGATGATATGAGAAATTCTCCTTTCAAAATTGAAGCTAACCGAGATTATAAAATTTTAAATGGGGATGGTGCATTAGTAGGACAGATAGCTGCCGGAACTATTACTCGAGTGACCTATGAATCAGATGGAAATATGAGAATTTATGATTCCGCCACTGGTAATACTATAGCCACTTCTAATCGAGAAGTATTTTTCGAAGATGCAGCCGGAGATAATTCAGCAATTATTTTTGATATTTATCGCCCTGACTCGGATTTTGATCAATATCGTGGAAAAGTAAAATTACGCTACAATACATCCAGTCATATAATATGGGTCATTAACACCCTTCCAATGGAACACTATGTCTGGGGAATGGGAGAAATCACCGGTACCGGAGACACTGATTATAATCGAGTAATGACCACCTCCTTTAGAACTTATGGATATTGGAAATTAAAATTCAGCACAAAATATGCATCCGATGGATTCAAAGTTAATGCCACTCCCGGTAACCAACTTTACTATGGCTACGACTGGGAAACCGGGCATACCAGAATCAGAGATGCTGCCATAGATACACAGGGAAAAATTGTGATGTACAAAAAACAAATCGCTATTACCCCATATAGTTCCTGGACTGATGGCCGAACCAGAAGCTTTGAAGAACGCTGGGGAAGCGATGATTATCCATGGTGTCAATCAGTCAGTGATCCGTATGGCAAACATCCCTCCAAAAGTACAGCAACCCTAGAAGCTGAAGGAAATCATATGGTGGGACTTTCGGCTCATGGAGCGCTAAATTTGGCCGATGAACACGATTGGAATTGGGACAGAATTTTAAGATATTACTACAATAATATAGACATTGTAAAAGTTTACTAACCTCAAAAATTAAGCAGATGAAAATTTGTTTCATGAATTGGCATAATTCATAATACTTAATTCATGATTCTTAATTCATTCACATTATGAACAACAAAATATTAATAATTATTTTTCTCATTCTTATTGGCGGAGTAGCTATATTCGCCTACCCTGTAATCAAAAGCAGATATTTTCAATCATCCCAAACAGATATAAAAGAAGAAAACTTATCCACAGATGAAGAAACTGAAGAAGAAAACGATGAATCATCTAGTGCTGATGAAGACGATTCGGAAACTTTGCCAGATGAGCAACCGGTTGACGAAGATGTTTTTATCGAGATTGATCAAGAAGATTGTGAAGGAGGCTGTGAGCAATTTGAAGACGCAGATGATAAAAAATATTGCATGGAATACTGTGGAATAAAATCTGACACAACAGTAACCGATGATTGTGAAAAACTGGAAGATCTGGAAAAAGATTATTGTTGGAAAAATAAAGCTATCGCTGAAAAAAACTTTAATTTCTGCAAAAACATATTTGATAAAAAAATCCAAGAATCTTGCAAAACTCGCTTAACCGAAGAACTCTTAAACGGTTCCAATTCTCCAATTGAATAAAAAAAGCGTAGCTAGTAATCAGTAACTAGTAACTAGTTAATTCATTCATAAAAAAGTAGAGACGAGGCACCGCCTCGTCTTTTTATAAATCCCGAATCCAATCAAGAAATTATATTTACTTACATATTTACGTAAATTATTACGTAATTAAATATTTTTAAAAATTATTCACGCCATAGTGAAGTTCCCTCCAGATACTTCATTTTAAAAATTTTAAAAATCATAATTATGCTTAACTCAATATCCATAAAACGTATTATGTAAATTTTACACCAGTAGTCAGATAATGAAGTTCCCCGCAGGAACCTCACTATTCATAAAAACAAAAATCAAATCAAAATTCTTCACATTTACGATTCTTGTCATCCTGAACTTGATTCAGGATTTCAATTAAAACCACCAGCAATGCTGATGTCTTTTTGTCCACCTTATGGTCTTTAAGATTAAATACATATCAGATACAGGTTCCACACCTTATGACTAAAATAAAATAAATCTACTCGAGAGGGAGCGTTAAGAAACTTTGTTACGTAGCGGATGCGGAGTCTGAAGTTTTAGCGGAACGAGAGTTAGATTTATTTATTTTAGGAGTACGTGTGGCAGTTTTTGTAACTTTTTGCTGTCAAAAAGTTAGTAAGAAAAATTTGGTAGCAGAGCCTAAGAGCGATAGTTTTTTCTGGTTAACAAAAAGAGAGAGACGAGGCACCGCCTCGTCTCAATTCAAAATATAAAGACAAATCAATCAAACCAGTATAATCACACGATTCTTGTCATCCTGAACTTGATTCAGGATCTCAATCAAAACCACTAAAAGCAATTCTTAATTATTAATTCTTCATTATTAATTATTCCCCCCCTTCTTTTTCCCTTGATTCTTAATTGTTAATTCTTCATTATTAATTCCTCTTAAGAGGTCTCTAATTTCTGTCAAAAGCTTAACATCCTCTGGCGTAGCCAGGGGTTTTTTTTCTTCTTTTTTCTTAAATCTATTTAATTGCTTTATCACAATAAAAATCGAAAAAGATATTATAAGAAAATCGAGTACATTATTAAGAAAGGCTCCGTAGTTTACCGTCACTTCGGCGGTACCATTAACCGCTTTTTTTAATACAAAGGACCAATTAGCGAAATCAACTCCGCCGGTTAACAAACCGATTGGAGGCATTATAATGTCTGACACAAATGAACTAACGATTCTGCCGAAAGCGGTTCCCACCACAACTCCGACCGCTAAATCTATAACATTTCCCCTACCTGCAAACTCCTTAAATTCTTTCATGATAGACATAATATTTATTTTATACATATAATTATAATCTATTTACAATCATAATATTATATCAGAAATATTACAATATATCAAGATATGGCATATGACTGATTAGATACACATTCTCCCCCTTTGGGGGAGATGTCACTGTACCCAGTGACAGAGAGGGCTTAAATTATTTCCCCCTCCCCAACTCCTGCCTACCGGCAGACAGACTCTTCCAATGAGAGAGGGTTTATCAATAATACCTATTTTGATTTTTAAAAAAACGATTCTTACTGAATCGTTTTCTCCTATATCTAAAGTATTGCTGTCTTCTTATTCTGACAGTATCTCGCTGATCGCGCTCCATCATTATGGGAATTGCCCCAATTAAAACCTGTCCAAATATCATAAAAATTAAAACTGTCACCAAGAAAGATACTGCTCCGCCAAATTCTATCCCCTGGGCAAACCAACTAAATCCGCCATCCATTATTCCGAATATTTCCAAGATATATCCCACTAGACCATCATCTGAAGCTACATCTTTTTCAAAAACTTTTATCGCCAAAATTATACTGATAAATAATTCCAAAATGGCTAAAAGGAAACTTAGGGTTGATCGAATTGACTTGATCGTATTTGTCATAGATTTTATATATATTCAATATACATCTAAGCCCTTTTGTTTTTTTTATAAAATACTCCCAAATCCCATTTGTGTCAAGTCATCTCACTCTCCTCCCCTTTTCAAAGGGGAGGAGTTGGAGGAGGGGTTATAAAATTAATTAATCAAATTCAAAAAAAATACACCCCAAAAGAGCGTATTTAAAAAAATAGTAATATTAAAATATATTTATCTATCCTGTCTATCAATTTTTTCTCCTGCCTCTGTACGGCTTACCGGCTTTCCCATCACAAATAATTTAATAATGGCAATCGCAAGCAACCAATAAATTATCATGGCCAAAAGAGCAGACCACTCAACCACGCTATCATCCACCCTAGTATTGCGAAACACCGCTCTAAAAGGAGCCACAAATATCCCGCTGAAAGAATAAATAAAATCAGTAAACGCAGCTGACGGATTTGCTTGCATAAGCTTGAGCAAAAAACGCAACCCCAACAAAGATTCTATGATACCCACAATATACCATATGATTCTAATACCAAAGTAAAGTGGCTTAGTTCTCTCCATGTTCATATATTTATTTTTAAAAATTTAAATATAAGGTAACACAAGAAAGTAATGGAATATTATTTTAGCGTATCGCTCTCACAATAGCGATGAGTACTATGGCGCCGATTACAGCCACAACTAGGCTATAAAAATTAAAACCGGTAACTCCCTCTGCGCCAAAAAGACTCATTATCCATCCCCCTAATAATGCACCTACAATACCCACGACAATGTCCATAACTAACCCTTCTCGTGTTCCCATAAAAGCGGAAGCAATCCAACCTGCAATTGCTCCAAATATTATCCAAGTAATGATTTCCATATTATTAATCTTAAATAATTAATTAAATTAATAATCTGTTTATGCATTATTGTTTTTATAAATCTAGTTTTAATTTTTAAGATGCATAAAAAGATACAAATCTTTTGCTCACATCACTAGACATTTTTAAGCAGCTTTTTATGTTTATATTATATCAATTTTCAGTTACTATGTCAAACAAATTTACTTACTTAGTTACTAACTTACCAACATTCTCACCTCATCTTCCCCCCCTCCCCTTTTCAAAGGGGAGGACTGAGGAGGGATTGTGTATTTTTAAATACCCATCAAATACACTGCCCACACTTTACGAATAAAATTTAATAAATCAACTCAAGCATGAGCGTTATAAAACTGACAACCTGGTGGTGTCATCCCAGAAAGTAAAATTTCTTAGCGAATTTATGAGCGTTAGAAATTTACTTATGTGGGATCTCAAATAAATACCTAACAATATTTAATTACTCCACCAAACTCAAAATAAAACTAGTATTTTCTTCGGCTATCAAAGAATGGCGCATATTGGCTTTCATATAAATAAGTACTCCAGGCTCCATTTTTATATCCTCTCCTTCAAGATTAAATACACCCTTGCCCTCCACTACATACACAGTTCCTTGGCGCGTCGAAGTATGCTCAGATAATTCTGTGCCCTGGGCCATGCTCATCAATGTAACATTCAAATTATCTTTTTTAATAATTTCTTTACTAAGTATTCCTCCATCAGAATAACTAATGCGATCCATTATTTTTTCATACATATTTTTTTTAAATTAATTTTTAATTCAAAATCCAAATAGAATAATTGAGATAAGCGGCAAAGGTTACCCAGAGCAAGTAAGGAATCAAAAGCCAAGCGCTGGAGCGAGAAATACGATAAAAAACCAAGATATTAAAAATTATAGCCAACCACAAAATCCCAATCTCCGCAAAAGCCAAACCTGGATTTTTTAAGCCAAAAAATATCACTGACCATAATACATTTAAAGTCAGCTGAATCGCAAAGGCCACATAAGCTAATGTCTTTTTGGCTGTGTCCTGGCTAATCCAAACTATATACAAAGCATAACCCATCAATAAAAATAAGACCGTCCAAACTGGTCCAAAGATCCAACCTGGAGGATTAAGCGGGGCCTTTTGGATGGTTGTGTACCAACCCTTGACTGAACTAGCTGTAAACAGACTACCTAAGCCTCCAGCTAGCTGAGGAATAATAAGGGCAATGATTAGTTTGTATATTTTTTTCATTTTTTTATTTCCTTATCTAAAAAATTTACATACATTTATATAACGGCCGTCACCAGACTATTTGAGAAATACTTATAAATTCTTAAACGGTTTTGAAAAAATGTTTTTTGAGCTTAGTTTCATTATCTATACTTACTGCTGTAATCACTCTGACATAGGGGGTGGCGGAATAAATTTTAGCCAAACTCATGATTTGTTTTTCAAAAGGATGTGGGGAAACAAAAACGCTTTGCTGTAGCTTGTAAAATTCAAGAGTGGATAAATGTCGTCGTAAAATATCTCGAAAAACTCTATCAACTTCAGGAATATCAAAAGTAACAATTCTCCATTTTTTATCCCACTTCTTTGGCTTTTTAAAATCTATTGTATTTTCAAATAAAACAAATCTGGAAACTTCTCTTCTGCCATTCTTAGTTAAAAACAATTTAAAGGATCCGTCGTGCATCTTCTTTTCTTCAATTAATTTATTTTGAGAAAGTCTCTTAATTGAACGCTTAAAGTTGCTTTCATCTATTTCTCGCCAATCTTTTTGAATTTTGGAAAAAGTGTGGAAATATTGGCTAGGCGAATTAGATAGACCCAAAGCTACCCCACCCAAAACTGTCAGCAGTATCTTTTTTTGAACTGGACCAATTCTATAGGAACTCATAATGATGCAAGTTACGCTATTAAATATAAATATATTATACCATTTTCTTCTCTCAATATCTAGGTCTCCAATGTACGGCCGTATATTAGTGACCTAAAATGTGGATAGTATGAATGAATAGCAAAAGGAATAAAAAAAATACTAAAAATAATAACTATTGGAGATAAAGAATAGTGGGGATAATAAATGCTGAGTATAAGGAATGATAGAGATTGGAAATATTAAAAGATGATTTCTCTGACACTATGTGATATTTCAATGCTAAAGATAATTTTTTAATAATACAATACTTCAAAAAGCTCTCTTGAAATATTTTTTACAGATAGTTTTTATCAGTCACCAATTCACGGCCGTGAATTGGTGACTGATAATGCATGCGAGAAATCAGGGGGTTAGAGAGTTTAAGAGTCTGGAAGGTTTAAGAGTCAGAGAAATTATTATTTCTTTAATTCTTCCTCAATAACTATTCTGAAGTCCTCAGTTTCTATAAGGGCGCCCTGGGAGTTCTTGATCTGATATTTGAGACCGATATCTTTTAGTTTTATTTCTGGATCAATGTTTTCAGGGATTCCCAATTTTTCTACAAAAACACTCAGTGGAAGACCCGTGGTTTCGATAACATGTTTCAATGTATTGCTTCCGCGCAAATTATCCATGTTTACCTCTCCGGTTTTTTCTGTAACGATATTGAAACTTTCTTTTGTTTTCCACAAAGGAGAAATCACCGCCACAATGATAAGCAAAGCAAAAGCCCAAGCTACAATCCAAGAAAAAGTTTTTTTGGAAAATTCTTTTTTACCCACATTTAGTTTAAGGCTGCTGCTGGGACAATCTTTTGCACATCTTAGACAACTCACGCAATCAGCGGATTTGATCTCGGCTTGATTTTCAATTTCCAGTCCGGCGATACACGTATCATCACAAGTCTCACAATGCACACAAGTATTATTATTTCTTTTTATCGTAAAAGGGCTCATTTTTCTAAAAATTGAAAGGAAAGCTCCCAATGGACAGAAATATCGACACCACCAATTTTTTACAAACAATGATCCCGCCAAAACCACGCCCAAAATGCTATAGCCCACCGGCTTTTCCTCAAATTCATTACCCAGATGCATCAGGGCATTATATGGATCATAATTTCTAAAAACCAAATCCTCTACTTTCCATGAAAAATAAATAATCACCACCAAAACTACATATTTAATATATCTGGCAAAACGGTCAATATTTTTAGGCAATTCTATCTCGTTTTTAATTCCCATTTTTTTAGCTAAGGCGCGCATCCATTCTTGCAAGGTTCCCAATGGACAAAAAAATCCGCAAAACACTCTGCCGAAAAATAAAGTTGTAGCCAAAACAATAGCCAAAAGAATAAATGAGCTCACATTAATTCTTCTAACAAACTCTCCTGTAGTCACATAAGTCAAAAAGCTCTCTACTCCCCCAAAAGGACAAAAAGCATCAATGGAGGCGGCTTTTTCTACGCCCAGCTCCATATGACGGACTGTCAGCACCAGCACCAGGATTAAAACCGCTAACTGACTAATCGTACGCACATTCAATAGTTTCTTCATTTTTTTTATGTTATTTATTTAATGCAACCTCATTAATACGTATCCAGAGAAAAAAGTTTTCATAGCATTAAAAATAGTTTTATGTTTTTGCTTCAATTACTAAGAAACTAAACAAGTTACCTTCATCTAAAGATGCCTGTTCTCTTTTGTCCCCGAGAGGTTGCACTTCTGGTTAGTCAGCGCATACTAAATTTCATATTTAGATTATGCCACCAATAAAAATTTATTAAAAATGCAGTCGCCAATTCACGGCCGTGGTTTCGTGACCTGGGGGAATAATTAATGATCTTTATAAATAAAAGGTGTTCTCTGGTGACGGCCGTCACCAGAGAACACTCTATTGGATTAAATAGACGATGCGTTTTTTTATTTACTCACCATATTGTTGCTTAAAAGTATCAGCACTTTTTATTTCGCTTGTCGCTCTAATGCCTCCGCCTGATTCGTCCCAATTCTCTTTATTCGATTCCCAGCTGCCCTCCATATTTTCAATATATGATTTGTAATCCTCTTCATTATAAAATGCCATTTTTACACTCCCAAGATTTCCGCTTTCATATTCAACTAGATCATAATAAATATAAATAATTCGACCTTTGTCATCAGTCGTTTTAACATCCGGTTTACCTAAATATTTTTCTACTGATGAAATGTTTTTTAATATACCTTTATCCTCCATTTCATTGTATTCAGCAAGAGACATGGCATTTTTATTGGATTGAGAGCCTTCATTTTCTGGTTTTGAATCTGATTTTCTCTTTAGAAAACCTCCCGGAGCAATCCCTCCCATATATTCTTCTCCCGGTTGTATTATCTCATCTCCAATGACAATTTTAGTTAACAGAAGGTCTTTTTTTCCAATTTTGAATTCATAATAACCTGCAGATTCGTCTTCGCCATACAGCTTAATTCTATCTCCTTCTTGTTTCCATTTTTTAAACGAATCACCGCTAACACTGCCATCTTGATTCAATGTAAAATCAAAATCGATGGTGCGTTTTTCATTATCTCCTCCTGACATACTACTCAATTCTCCTTCCCATCCCGAACCTGCAACGCTATTTTCTGTGCTGTTATCAGATTTTTCAGTTACTTCCTCTTTCTCTTCTACTTGCTTAGCTTCACTTTCTTTGTCTGCGACTTTTTTTTCAGTAGCCATTTTGGCGTTATTTACTATTTCTTCTGCTGATTCATTGCTTTTTATGGCCTTATTTTCTTCTCGCCATTTTGACAGTTCTTCTTTAGCTAGTCCTGCAATTTCAGCTTTTGCTTCGCCTTTCTCATCTGTTTTAATACTTATTCCTAGAACTTTTTCATCTTGAATTACTGATTTAACCTGATCAGCTCCGAAACTAATCGCTGATAGCTGATCAATGCCTTTGCTTAAATTTCCTGGAATATTAGTCAATGTCAAAATAGCAGCGGCTGGCTCAGTGACTGTTCGAACACTGCTAACCATTTCCGAAACTTTATTTTTATCACCAAGAGCAATTCGAGCTTCATCATCAGTCACTTCCAAAACTAAATCTGCTCCAACTACTACTGTGGCGGTAGTTGCCAAAGCTCCTGAAGCTACTATGGCCGAAGCTCCTCCGCTTAAAACCACTCCGCCGACAAAACCAGCCACTTTGCAACCATTTTTAATTCTCATTGAATTTTGTTCGCATTTTTCAAAAACATCTCCCTCTTCACCATAGGCCTCTCTGGATGTTTCATCTTGAGCTTGATTTAATATTAATTGAGCGTGTTTTGCGTCGGTTCCCAGATGCTTGGCCAAAGTCATAATCTTTTTCCCCATGGGAGCACTATCAATAATTTTATTAATTTCTTCTTTGTCATAAGCCAAGGCCGAAGGAATAATTTTCATTCCGATTTTTTCATTCGCAATTTCATTAGCTATTTTTTCCAGTTCGCTTGATTTTTGTTCCAAATTATTCCAATTTTTTGTAACTTCTTCCATTTCTGCTTTCCAACTATCATAACTGCCAAAGCTCTCGGCTTTTTCCAAAACATTTTCTGCCTGCTGACGCAAAGAAATATACTCTATAGAAATTGCATATGTTTGTTGTAGTAAGGCTTGCTCTTGTGCCTGACTCGGCTTATTTTTATTAAAAAAGTAGAAGGCTCCAACTAAAAGAACGAATGCGACTCCAACTATAACTATCGTTATTTTTTTCATAATAATTTTAATTAATTAATATAATATTTTTAACTTTTGTTAATGTTAAACTACTCTTTTATTATAACACGAAAAAATACACAGATAGAACTATTCATAGCACAAAATGCGGGTAAAACGTATGTATTCTCTGGTGACGGCCGTCACGAGAGAACACCTTGTCGAATTGATTGAGGGATTGCAATCAACAGGTGTTTCTGTAATTAGACAGCATGTGCCTTTTTGGAAAAGGTGTCGCGAAATGACGGCCGTCATTTCAGAATACTTTATGTTTATGCAGTGACGAAGTTAGGTTTTATTATCAAATTTTTTAAATATTTGTTTTCGAGCTATCTTTATTTTAAAATTTTTAATGCTTTATTGAGTTAATGTAATTATCAATAACAGGACTAAGCGCTTCCATTTTTCCTTTTTGATATTGTTCAATAAATATACTAGTTGCTATTCCGACATATTTTATATATTGAGTAGGAAAAAATACAAAAAACAACGCATTGCACACAATAAAAAATCTACCAATATTTAGTCTTGTTTTTATTGATAATAATCCGCTCAATATTTCAATCCATTCAAATTTACCTAACATAATTTTATTTATGAATTAAGCACATTTTACACTTCCAGCTTCTCGCTGTTCACTTTTTTATGGACATAATCAAACATTTTCTGATTAACATATTCTTTTAATTCAACACTGCCATCTAGCTTTTTATATAAATCGAAATGACTATTGAGCATTGTAATTAATTCATCTTGAAAAATTTGATTAAACTTAATGCGCGACGCTTCTTTGGAATTAGTTTTTATAGAACCCTCTAAATCTTTATTTTGCATTAATTTAGTGCTAAGAGTATTAAGAATTACCCTGTCACTATCACTAAAATTAGTTCCAAAACGTTCATTCACATCTTGAATAATTTTGGAAAGAGCACTTTCTTCATCATTATTAATTGCTCCACCTCCATCACCCATTGGATAAAGTTCTCCTTGCTCATTTTCAAGCTCAATTTTGCCTTCTTTCTTTTTTACAACTTTATATGATTCCATATCAATACTTTCCAATACTTCTATGGGCAATGGGCTTTTTTCTATAGGCAATTTTTTGATTAGAAAACGTAAGAAAATATATAATTTTTCTAAACTAGTATCTTCAAAAGAAATAATTTGCGAAATAAAAGAATATTTTCTTCGATAATCTGTGGCTTTACTTTTAAAATCTTGTCTTTCTTCTGGCAAATGTTTATCAAATCGACTGACAATATCGTCCAAAAAACTATTAATCTTGGCTGGAGTAGCATTATTAAAATACTCCTCCACGAAAACATCTATCTCTTGCTCAGAAAATATCTTAAAACTCAAAATATCTCTCTGCAAATTATGTAAAATATTTGGATCAGTTGCCTCTGATAAAACTGTAGTTGTGTAATAAGGCTGAAAAGCCTCCTTAATTTCCTCCGTATCATTTACAAAATCCAAAACAAAAGCATCTTCCTTGTCTACATGGGTACGGTTGAGACGACTTAGGGTTTGCACCGCACTTACGCCACCTAATTTTTTATCCACATACATAGCTGAAAGCAATGGTTGATCAAAGCCAGTTTGAAATTTCTCAGCTACAATCAAAAATCTGAAGCCATCTTTTTTAAATTCTTCAGCTGTGTTTTTTTCCGGTATTCCATTCATCTGCGCTTCACTATATTGCAATTCACCATCTTTTACTATACCCGAAAAAGCCACCAGAGATTTATAACCATAATTATTTTCATTTAGATATTTATCCATTGCAAGTTTAAACTTAACTGCATGTAAACGGGATTTAGTGACGATCATGGCTTTTGCTCGGCCATCTATCTTATCTGTGATAATAGCCGCAAAATGCTTAACGATAATATCAATCTTTTTTTCGATAGCGTGCTCATGGCGCTCCACATATTCCAAAATTAATCGCTGAGCTTTTTTCTTTTTGAATTCAGGATCATCTTGAATCTTTTTTAATAAAGAAAAATAAACCTGATAAGTGGTATAATTTTTCAAAACATCTAAAATGAATTTTTCCTCAATGGCTTGTTTCATTGAATATAAGCTGAAGGGATAGAATTTGCCATCCAATGCATTTTTCATACCAAATATTTCCAAGGTTTTTTGTTTGGGTGTAGCAGTAAAAGCAAAGAAGCTAATATTATTTGTATTAGATCTTCGACTACGAATTTCTTTGATAATTTTATCTTCCAGAGTTTCTTCTTTTTCAAAATTCTCTTCTTTAGCAGCCTCATCCAATGAAGAAGTTTCCAAGACTTGTTTTAAGCTCTTAGAGCTTTCTCCTGTTTGTGATGAATGCGCTTCATCAATAATCACAGCAAATTTACTGCCTTGAATTTTATCAATACTCTCCACAATCACTGGAAATTTTTGCAAAGTAGTAATGATTATTTTTTCACCATCCTCCAGAGCCTTCTTTAGTTCTTTGGAGCCTTCAATAATCGGCTTGACCACCCCGCTCACCTGCTCAAATTGCATAATAGTAATTCGCAATTGTCTATCTAAAACTCGCCTATCGGTCACCACAATTACACTATCAAAGACCTTTTCATTTTTTTCATTATGCAACTCTGCCAAACGATGAGCTACCCAAGCAATGGTATTACTTTTTCCACTGCCGGCGCTGTGTTGAATTAAATAATTTTTACCCATCCCATTATCCCTGGTATCAGCTACCAAGCGACGCACTGCATCCAATTGATGATAGCGCGGAAAAATCAAAGTCTCGGTTTCGTATTTCCTACCTTTTTCATCTTCTTTTTCTTCTTTTTGTAAACACACAAATTGACTGATGATTTCCAAGATACTATCTTTTTGCCAAATATCTTCCCACATATATGCAGTCTTATATCCTTCCGAATTAACAGGATTGCCTGCGGAATTATTATCACCCCTATTAAATGGCAAAAAATAAGTTTTTAGTCCATTCAGCTTAGTGGTCATATAAGCCAAGTCTGTATCAATAGCAAAATGCACCAAACATCTTTTAAACGAAAGCAAAGTTTCTCGCGGATCACGATCAGTGCGATATTGAGAAACTCCATTTTTAATTGATTGACCGGTTAATTGATTTTTAAGTTCTACTGTAAAAATCGGCAAACCATTTAAAAATAAAACCATATCGATAGAATTTTCATTCTTCTCGCTATATTTTACTTGACGCATCACGCTAAAAATATTAGCATCATACAATCTTTGATTTTCCTTGTTGAGCTTGGTTTCAGGTTTGAAATAAGCCAAATCAAATCTTACCCCATGATCCACGATTCCCTTGCGCAAAACATCTAAAATTCCTTGACTCTTAATCTCTTCGTCTAAACGCTTAAAGAATTTTTCTTCTGTATATTCTCCATGTTGCTCAGTTAATTTTTCCCAAGATTTTTCTTGAGATTTTTTTATAAATTGCAAAATTAACTCTTTATCAAAACAAAGAGCTTTATCATAAATACTTGGTAAACGTTTGATATATTTATTTTTATCAATGAGATAGTTTTCAATAAACTCCTCAAAACCAATTTCACGCGTGTTTGTTGTCATATATTTTCTTATAAAAATCTTATTTCTTCCTTTATTTACTGGCTTTATTTTTTACAAGATCTTTGATTTTATTGTAAAAAATCTGAATTATGTTATTATAATTATAGCATACATTTTATTAACATTATTTCCATTGACAGAACGATTTATTTATATTACAATGAAAATTCAGTGATTTTTTAGCTCATCTACCATGCTGTAGAAGGAGCATCGGATACCGCCTCTCGGGGCGGTGTTTGTTTTTTTCGAAACTCTTCGTACTCTTTCCTTAATTGATATTTTCGCCTTTCAAATGTTATCGGATAGGCAGTACATAAAACATAGAGATTCTTACGTACCGTTAGAACAACCAAATATTCCCATTCACCAAAACAAAGACATAATCTATTTTGATTCTTACCTTTTCTATTATGTCTTTTAACTACCCAAGCTTTAACAGAATTGTCATTTGAATTTTCTATTATAGCTTTTGGCCAGCCGATTCTTTCACATCTCCTAATTTCTGGCAGTCTTTGATCTTCAATCTTGCCTTCTGATATAAGATGCCAAAAACTAAATGGCTTTCCTTTATATTCTGGATTATGAATATAAATAACATTAATGCCATTACATTTCAAATTACCCGCCATAAAATCTTTTTTAAAAATGCCAAACACTTTCTCGAAATAAATTTCCCAGTTTCCATCATGATCCTCCAATAAAATAAGTTTTGGCATTTTTAACATACTTTTGCTTTCCAAATAAATATATTAAACTTATTTTCCCGATATAATGTTGATTTCTTTAAAGAATACCCAGAACGATCTTTGATTCTGGAGATTATTTGATTCTTTGCATCGCTTTTATTTATCTCTCTGTTAATATGTGAAACTGCCCCCGATAGCAAATCAGTTAATTGCATTATTTCAACTTCATGTGAACGAATAATCTGCAATCTTTCAACTGTTTTTCTGTCAAAATCATACATGTTATTACAAAGTACTTTGTGAAGCTTTTCTTTCTTATTCCCGCCAAGAGTATCTTTAATATCAATATAAATTCTATATCGATCACCTGGAATAAAAATTGTTTTTAATAAATCGAAATACATTTTATAATACCACTGATCATGAGTTTGGTTGTAATTTTCATGATTTAAAATTGATTTATCGGGAACAACCAAGCATCTAAAATGCAAATCATCATCGTCAAAAAAATAGTCTACTAATTGTTGATAAAAATCTACTTTGGACGGAGATATTTTTGTCCATTTTATTTCACACCTTTCATTCAGACCATACTGTTTTTTTATTTCTCTAATTCTTTTCATAATTTCCGAAGCTTTTTCCAATGGGCACCAAACACTGCCAAGAACCATGGCTTTTTGATGGTCATTTTCCAAATGACAACTTTCGTCACAGTAGACATTATAAATTTGACCCATATTTTTAAATTCTCACCTTCCCCGTAACAACATTTGAAATCAGAGAAGATTTAAATTCATTTAATAAATTAATTGATTTTTCAACTTTTGCTATGCCAAAGTCCGCCACACTTGTTCTTTTATCCAAATAATCAGAAGTTATCTTTTGTTCGCCCCTGCTTGGCAATGGAACAATGTTTAAATAAGCATCCTCCCTATTTAATCCAGGAACAGCGCTATCTTTTCCTTTTCTATCAAGGCCCAAGATTGATAAAACATAAAAAAGCCATTTCAAATTATTGTCTGTTTTTTTATTATCAATAAAAAAAGTTGTATCAATAGGAAAACAACTTTTTTCTGAAAATAAAACTTTCCCCGCAGATCCTTTTCTTCCAATAATTATAGTTTTACCATTGGTAATATTTACAGCATGAGTTCCAACAATACCGTTGGAACCGTAAACATTAAATATGCCATCTATTCTATTTTCTTCTGCCAAACTTTCCCCATAGCTAAATCTTGCAACCCATTTTAATTTTCTAACATTCCATTCGGCTGGGATTTTACCAATCCACTCAACTCCACTATCTTTCATTTCATCATCCTTTAAATTCACGAATTCATCGAAACTCATAGTATCTCCACCCAATTTTTCTACCTTTCTCCTAAATTTTATATCATTGGAAACTAAAGCCAGATTATTAACTATCGCTGTTTCTCCGATCAAAGCATCTTCTGTATGTTTTAAATTTCCATTTCTTAAAACTTCAAAATATGTTGCATCTCCCAATTTTGCCTCATCATCCAAACGTGAAGTATTTAAAACGAAACTTTCAGTCGGTATTTTCACACCCCTTCCCCATTTGCATTCATCCCATCTTGAAACACCCCGAACTGCAGCCTCCGTAGAAATTTTTACACCTTTCCCGTATTTACACTGACCATATTTTGAAACTCCGTAAACACTCGCCTCTGTGGGTTTAATTTCTCCATTAAAATCATAAAATAATTCAATTAAAGCTTCCTTTCTATTTTCATCTTTTATTCTTTCAATTTCATCCTTCTGAATATGAGTAATATAATATTTATGATTTTTTGGCAAAGAATCAAAATCAATTTTTCCATCCAGCAAAGCGTCAAAAATGTTAGTATCAAACATAAACTTTTTTTTCAACCCTTTCGTTACCGCCTGATTAATCACCGCTGTGCGTTTTTCTTTGAGTAGCTCAATCAATTTCTTTTTCTTCTTCACAATCTCATCAATCAAATCCACCTTCTCATCCAAAAACTTAGCGATTTTTTGTTGATCCTGCTTTAACGGCTTCGGAAACATTTCACCAAAATAATTTTTTGTGCTTAAATTTTGAATACCAGTATTTTGTTTAATCGATTTCAAATTAAGTCTTACATTATAAGCATTAGATAAAAGATATGTAAAATACTTTGGATCAATCTCAGAATTCACATCAATTGAGTCAATAAAATTAGCACAAACCATTTTTTCACTAGAATTAAAAAAAATAGCTCGCCCCACAAGTTGTTTTTCTCCACCTCCTGATTTTTCAATCAAAATTGAATTATTTTTTAAGATTCTATTCTGTTGATTTTTAGGAATATTTCTAACGGTTCCGACTTTTTTAAATGAAAATTTGTCATACTTAAAATCTGCCACTCGTAAACACGGAAAATCGTTTTCATCACCTTTGGGATCTTCACCCCAAACTCCACTAGCGATTTTTGTAATAAAATTTTTTCCTTTATTTATTTCCCACTCTTTTGGAACTTCACCCAACCAATCGACGCCAGAATTTTTATATTCTGGATATTTTTTATATTCTTTTTTTATTTTTAATTTTTGCATAAATTATAATTTTTTTAATAATTCTAATAATTCATTTTCCACTTCTTCAATATCACTTTCAATTTCTTCCAAAGCTCTAGGCGGTTGATATTTATAAAAATATCTAGTTAACGGGATTTCATAGCCCACTTTACCAATTTTCCCATCTTTTACATCCACCACGTTTTCATTTATCCATGCATCTGCCACAAAAGGTTTCACTTCTTTTTCAAAATATTCATAAACATCTTGATGATAAGGAACATTTTCACTATCACGCAATTCACTGTCCGATTCAGGATTACCATTTTTATCTGTACAAATATCCGCCGTTTCATCTCGCTCAGAAAGTGAATCTTTGATAGCTTTTAACAATTGAACTGGCATTATTTTCATAGCAAATTGATTTCTCAAAAGCTCCAGAAATTTTTCTCGGTTTTTAAACATTTTTTTATTAGGAAAATTTTCCAAAATATCCAATACCATTTTTTGTGTTTTTTCATCTGCTTTATTAAAAGCAGCTGTCTCTTTTAGTTTCTCGATTCTTTCGGAACTAACTTGGAAATTCAATCTAAGAGGTCTTTCAATAATAAGTTGTCGATAAGCAAAATCAGTAGTATTAAAAATCTTAGAATACTCACTATTTCCAAAAGACTCATATATTTTCAAAATATGATTTCTTCCTTCACTGGAAATTTCATTACGCTTGCTGCCCAGACTCTTTCGCATTTTTTTAGAAAAAGTTCGAGCATCAATTAATTGCACTTTGCCTTTTCTTTCTTTTACTTTTCTGTTAGTTAAAAACCACACATAAGTATTAATACCGGTATTATAAAAAAGCTGATCAGGCAAAGCCACGATCGCCTCCAGCCAATCATGCTCCAAAATCCAACGCCTAATCTCACTTTCCCCACTGCCCGCATCTCCGGTAAACAATGGCGAACCATTAAAAACAATCGCCAGTCTCGAACCGCCCTCGCTCTCATTTCTCATCTTAGAAATCATATGCTGCAAAAACAAAAACTGTCCATCGGAAATTCTAGGCAACCCTGCGCCAAACCTTCCTGCGAATCCCCTCTCCGCTTCTCTTGTGACTGCCTCTTTATCCTTTTTCCAATCCACGCCGAAGGGTGGATTTGTCAGTAAATAGTCAAAGTGTTCCGAAAGAAACTGATCGTTGGAAAGCGTGCTGGCTTTAGA
>DNVQ01000006.1 GCA_003507475.1 Candidatus Moraniibacteriota bacterium
TATCGTAAAATATATTCAAGGCAACGAATTTAAAGATTATATTTATTTGACTGGCTATATCGACGAAGCCAATAAGAGAGAAATTTTAAAAAATGCGGATACTTTTTTATTTCCGACTTTGTATGAAGGTTTTGGTTTGCCGATAATTGAGGCTCAAAGTTTGGGCGTGCCCATTGTAGCCTCTAAGAACTCTTCCATTCCGGAAATTATCGGAGATGAGGGGTTGTCGTCCTTAGTTGATCCCAATAATCCAGAAGAAATTGCTAAGGCTGTTTTTAATGTGTTGAGTGACAAGGGAATAAGGGAGGATTTAGTTAACCCGGGATTTGAAAATGCTAAGAGATTTTCGTGGGATAGATGCGCAGAGGGAGTAGCGAAGGTGTTGTTGAATTAGATTGCTTATTATTTAGTTAACGAGTTAACGTATTAACGAATTGATAGTTAAGATTTAAGATATATGATTTATGATTTAAGAATTTATGCAAAATGTTAAATATTTTAAGATGACTGATTGCTGATGACCGATGACCTTAATATTTTTTGTTATATTGTTAAATTGTCTTAGAATTATTTTAAGTAATATTGCTTAAATGCCTTGTATATACTATATAAGTTGGTATATAATAGGTTAATAACAGGGAATAATTTCAAACACTAGCTACTAGCTACCACCTACTAGCTACTTTAACTAAATATTAAGAAAAAAAATATGTATAGCATTATATTGTGTGGAGGATCTGGGACAAGACTTTGGCCATTGAGTAGAAAAAATTATCCAAAGCAATTTTTGAGTCTCTATAGTGATAAATCTCTTTTGCAGGAAACTTTTTTGAGAATGGCAAAGATAATGCCGGCAAAAAATATTTTACTTGTTTCAAATGAGAAAAACTTTTTTAATGTTTATAATCAAATCAGGGATATTTACGAAGATTTTAGCAAAGATCAAGTCTTAGTGGAGCCTGCAAGTCTCAATACCGCTCCGGCAATTGCTTATGCGATGAAATATCTTAACGATATATTGAAAGTGGAAGAAAGCGCTCCCGTTATAATTTTGCCAGCCGATCACCATATTAGTAAAAAAAGAGAATACCAAAAATTGGTTAAAAATGCCCTGAGAGAAGTTGGAAACAATATTGGAACAATCGGCATTACTCCCACTAAGCCGGAAACAGGATATGGCTACATTAAAAGAGGCAGGAAAATTGACGGACTTTTTAAGGTGGATGAATTTAAAGAAAAACCAGACAAAAAAACAGCTCAAGCCTATTTAAAATCCGGAAAATATTCTTGGAACTCGGGGATGTATATTTTTAACTATCAAACATTTTTAGGAGAAATTCAAAAGTATTCACCAGAAATAGCTAAATCCATGGAAAAGAAAATGCCAGAGTTTCTTAAAAATTTTACAAAACTCCCCTCAATTTCAATAGATTACGCTTTGAGTGAAAAATCAAATAAAGTTGTTGTGTTTGAGGGAGAATTTGGCTGGAGCGATATCGGATCTTTCGATAGTTTGGCAGATATTTTGGCTCACAAAAAAGATAAAGATAAATGTCATGTGAAAATAGATTCAGATAATACTTTTATTCATAGTGAAACAAATAAGTTGATTGCCACGATTGGGGTAAAGGATTTAATAATTATAGAAAATAATGACAGTATTTTAATTCAAAAAAGAGGAGAGAGCGAAAGAGTACGAGAAGTGGTGGAGTATCTGAAAAGTAATGGCTTGAAAGAGATAAATAATAATATAATTGTGCATCGCCCTTGGGGAAAATATGAGGTACTTATAAATGGCAATCATCACATTGTTCGCAAATTAATTGTGTATCCGGGGGAGAGTTTGAATTTACAAATGCATCACAGGCGAATAGAGCATTGGGTGGTGATTAAGGGGGTTGCTAGGGTTATGAGGGGCAAAGAAGAAGTGATTATAGGGAGAGATGAGGGTATTTTTATTCCCAAAAAAACTCAGCATCAGCTAAGTAACCCAGGAAAAACAAATTTGGAAATGATCGAGATCCAAGCAGGAGATTATTTGGGGGATGATGATATTATAACCTTTAAATAAAAATAAATTATTTATTATTTAATTAACGAGTTAACGGATTAACGAATTGATAACAAAAGATTTAAATAATTAAATTTTAATTATTTGATTTATTAAATCATTTAGAATTATTATTTGATTTAAAATTCAAAATTTAAAATTCAAAATTTTGCAATGGCGTGTGTTTAGCTTTTCCAGGAAAAATAAAAAATATTAGCGGTCAAAATGCTACGGTGGATTTTGACGGCATAGAAAAAGAAATAAATATTTCTCTTCTTAGCGATATCAAAAAAGGAGAATATGTAATAGTGCATGCTGGGTTTGCGATTGAGAAAGTTGATAAAAATGCGGTTAACGAGATTGACGAATTGTTGAAGTGATACAAATGATGCGAATCTTATGCTAATGATGCGAATATGCAAATGGAGAAATTAATTCAAAAAATAAATAAAATATCTGATGAGATTGGACGTGAGGTGAGATTGATGGAGGTGTGCGGGACACATACGCAAGCCATTAGTCGTTTTGGTATCAGAGAAATTTTGCCTAAAAATATTAAATTGATAACCGGACCAGGGTGTCCGGTTTGTGTTACTGCCCAACGTGATATCGATGCCATTGTCAACTTATCCTTGGCGGGAATTCCAGTAGCGACTTACGGCGATTTGCTCAGGGTGCCGGGATACTTCGGGAGTCTCAATGAAGCGAGAGAAAATGGAGCGAAAGTTTTTGACGTTTATTCTGTGCCCGATGCTCTTGAAATTCAAAAAAGCCACCCAGATTTAGTTTTTTTTGGATTGGGTTTTGAGACGACTACACCGATGACAGCTTGGGGAATTAAAAACGGCCTTATCGTTTATTCGACACATAAAATATTTCTACCTGCCATGCAGGCCTTACTGGAAATGGGAGAAATTAGAATCGATGGATTTATTGACCCGGGGCATGTGAGTGCAATAACTGGAGTTAAGCCCTATAAGAAATTAAAGGTCCCTCAAGTAATCACCGGTTTTGAAATGAAAGATGTGCTGAAGGGAATTTTTTTGTTACTTAATCAAATAAAAAATAATAATTTAAAAGTTATCAATCAATATTCACGAGTGGTGAAAAATGAAGGCAATAAAGAAATTAGAAAAATAATTAAAGATGTGTTTGAAATCGAAGATGGTCTTTGGCGAGGCTTTGGAGTAATTCCTGGTTCAGGATTAAAAATCAAAGATAAATACAAAGAATGTGATGCTAAAATAAGATATAAAAATATTTTGGATAAAGTAGATTTTTCTCATTCTGGAGAGCCGAAAGGTTGCGGATGTGAAAGGGTTATTCGAGGTTTGATGGAGCCCAAAGAATGTCCGATGTTTGGACGAGTTTGTGTCCCGGATAATCCTGTGGGACCTTGCATGGTTTCGGTAGAGGGAGCATGTCGAAGTATGATACAAATACGCGAATGAATGCAAATGATGCAAATATGCAAATAAAAGAAATGATACGAATGATGCGAATCTTATGCAAATGATGCGAATATGCAAATGATATGATGCAAATACGCGAATGAATGCAAATGATGCAAATATGCAAATAAAAGAAATGATACGAATGATGCGAATCTTATGCAAATGATGCGAATATGCGAATAGGGAAATAGTATGCAAATGTAGATATGTCTATAAATTTTAATATAGTAAAAATATTATGGATAATTTGGAGAAAGTTATATATGCTGATGAGTCTTATAAATTAAATGGAATATTTTTTAAGGCGCATAATGAACTTGGTCCGTATTGCAGAGAGATTCAGTACTGCGATGCTTTGGAGAAGTTGTTTGTTGAAAATAATATTCCATATAATCGAGAAGTCTGCTTGGAGCCAGAAAGCGATCTTATTAAAAAAAGTAGTAATAGGGTAGATTTCGTAGTTTATGATAAAATTATTATTGAAGTGAAAGCAGTTAGGTTTGTTGGTAGAGAGGAATATAATCAAGTTCAAAGGTATTTAAAAACATTTAATATTAAATTGGGGCTGCTGGTTAATTTCCAGCAGAGATATCTTAAGCCAAAAAGAATCATAAACTCAACTGCAAAAGAATAGCATTTGTATCGATTAATTTGCATATTCGTATCTTTGCCATTTGCATATTCGCGTATTGGCATTATAATTCGCATCATTAGCATCATAAACTATGGAACAATATAACAATATAACTTTAGATATGGGAGGCGGAGGAGCTAAATCGGCGGAGATTATAAAAGAGATTAGAAAAATTTTAGGCTCTACTGGTAAATGGAAAAACACGGGAGATGATGGGGCGGTTTTTCCTCTAAATAAAGACGCGATGAATCGCGTCTCTACGGAGTGGGATAAATTGGTTTTTACGACTGATTCTTTTATAGTAGACCCCATATTTTTTCCTGGAGGAGATATTGGCAAGATTGCCATTTGCGGAACAATTAATGATTTGGCGGTGATGGGAGCAAGACCGATAGGAATTGGATTGAGTCTGGTGATTGAAGAGGGTTTCCCTATGGATGATTTTAAAAAAATTATGAAGTCTATTGGAAAAATTTCGAAAACTACGGGAGTGCCAATTGTAACCGGAGATACTAAAGTTACCGAAAAAGGAAAAATTGATAAGATTGAAATCACTACTTCGGGAGTGGGGTTGGCACAAAATATAATTAGTAACGGCGGAGCAAAAGTAGGTGATTATATAATTTCTTCGGGAGATTTAGGAGAACATGCGGTAGCGCTTTTAGCTAGTCGATTTAACTATAAAACAAAAATAAAAAGTGATTGCAAGCCGTTAAACAAAGAATTGGAAAAGGTGGGAAAATTTTTAAATGCTTGCAAAGATCCGACACGAGGGGGATTGGCAGCTAATTTAAATGAAATAGCTGATAAGTCTAAGATAAAGATTATTGTAGATGAAAAAAATTTGCCATACAAAAAAGAAGTAGTTGCCGTTACTGAACTTTTGGGGTTGGATAAATTTTCGTTGGCTTCCGAGGGAAGATTTATTGCATCAGTATCGCCGGAAAATATTAAAAAAGTTTTAACTATACTTAAGAAATTTAATTCTGAAGCAAAGATTATCGGACGAGTGGAGCCCTCCTCCGCTAAAGCTATGGCGGGCAAGGGAGTTTACGTCAAAACTGAATTAGGTGCACTTCGAAAAATTGAAGCTCCAAAGGGAAAATTGATTCCTCGTATCTGTTGACAAAATATAGATTTAGATGTATAATATAAAGTTAAGATTCGAAAATGAGCGTTATTTTAAGAACTCAATTTTAGGGAGAAAAGTCATGAAAAAGTCCAATCTGTATGTAGTTGCTGTTATTTTGTTCGTAGTTTTGGGTAGCGCATCTTTGGTTTCGGCTAAGGGTCATGGAGGTTCCTCTCTGAGAGATCCTTATGTGTGGGAACCGAAAACATCAAAGGAAAAAATCATCGAACATGTCAGAATCGGAGCTGATGACAAGCTGTGGAAACACTCAATTTATCAGATTGGTGTTGAGCTGGAGAAAATGAAAGAAGTTCCTCTTCCTCCAGAAGTTTTGGAAAAATTGTCGGCTTACTCCCAGCACGTCCTGGACAGACTTTTTAAAAGTCAGGATGTTGATGATGCGAGGAAAATATCCGAAGCCCTTACTCTTTTTAAAGAAAAAGGGGTAAAGAATTTTCCTGATATCCAAAAGGCTTTGCATCATCAATACGCAGTTATTGGAAAAAAAATGCTTGATACACTGCGTGAAAGGTGCAGAAATCAAGCTGATGTAAAAAATATCCTGAGAGATATTGATGCTGTTTTAGTGGCTGGGGTATCTCTTCAGGAAATCGAAGTTTCTTCTGTTGAGGAGATGCGAGATCTCGCATTGTGCAGATAGTCGTCTTTTTTGGAGAAGTGGAGAGAGGTGGACTTAGTTAAGTCGCCTCTCTTTAAATTTGTTTTTTAAAATTATTTAATTATTCTGAGATTAGAATACAATATTGGATTAAATTAATTTGTTGCACGTAGTCAGAGGTACAACCTCGAAAACCAAAGAGGTTGGACCTCTTTAAAGCAAACAAAAATTGGCAGATTGCGAAAGATTGAAGTTCCAAGGGTAAAATTAATTATTAGGATTTGTTGAAAAATTTCTACTAAGTACGAACTATGCATGCCCGAAATGCTATCGCATATGCTTTGCGGGCGGGTGAAATTACAAGCAAATATAAATTGATACATTGTTAAGTATAGTTTTGGATTAATTTTAGAAGCGGCAAAGCATTGACAAAATATTAATTATGGTGTATAATTAAAAATCATAGTTATTTTAAATTATTATAATTTACCATAGCAAAAAGTGGCTTAATTGGCGATTTTTTGTTGTGGTAAATTGGCTCGAATAATTAATCATTGAAAAAGGAGACTTATATGAGAAAGAATGCCTATGCGAGAAATAATACGCTGTCTCTTCCTATGAAATCTGCAATAATTGTTGCGTTTCTGGGAACCGTTATCAGTGTTTTGCCCATGCTTACTGTTGCAGTAGTGGTTTTGGGTGGAGTATTCGCACTGATTGCCAATCATTGGATCCATGCGGATTTCGTGACTCTCTGGCTCGCGATGATCGTTTTCGAAGCCATAACAGCCTTTGCGGTCACTTTCATTATCGTGTTCAAGAACAAATAACTGTCCGCATACCGGCCAATAACCTCATTGAATCATTAGATTCAATGAGGTTATTTTTATTTTTAAATTTTTTATGTTATTTTTATAATATAAGGATAAGCAAATATATTGGCGAGACTAATTCAGCAAAAGGAGGGAAATATATGTTAACAATAGGTCGATTTTTATTGCTGTTTCTAGTCTTGTCAATTGCTGGAGCTTTTTTGATATCGTTCTTTATTAATAAAAAGAAAAAGAAGCCGCGGTTTGCTTCTTAAATATGAATTGATTTTGTAAATGGGATTTTTCAGAAATGAAAAATCCCGTTTTTATTTATGGGTAGAGACGAGGCATTGCCTCGTCTGTACAATATTGAATAGAGTTTACTTTTAGTTGCTTAATAAAAAATAAATAATCTGCCCGAAAGAAAGTCCGGCATCGCCACGAGGGATCCCGTAAAATTGCTCTGCAATCACGGGACTGGTGTTTTTATAGAGATAAACGTTTTTGGATGCGAAATAATCAGAAATGATTTTGTTATTGGTGACTCCTCCTCCTGCGAAAATTTGAATATTGGTTGATGACTGATGACTGTTGACTGATGACTTTTTAACTATTTCACATAAGCCTTCGGCGATGTAAAGTTGAGCAGTGGCAGCGAGGCGTTTTTTGTCTTTGTGTAGGTTTTTGATTAAATATTTAAATAGGTGGGTAGTTTGTAGGCTGTAGTTTATAGGCGATGTGTTTTTAATCTCAATAATCTTTGGTTTTAAATTTGTATATGGTTTTGTAGAGTTGGCCTCCAATAAGTCTATTGCTTCATGTTTATATTTTCTTTCGTTGCCACAAAAACCCAATAGCAGAGAAACTGCATCTAGGATTCTTCCTGTGCTGGAAGTTTCAATGCAATTAAAATTTTGTTCTAGTTGATTGTATAAAAGTTCAAATTTATTCTTGGAATAATATTTTTTTACAAAATTATAGATGAATTCTTTTTGGGATTTTGAATTTTTAAATTTTAATTTGTTTCGAATTTCGAATTTTTGATTTAGGATTTTTTTTATTATAGCAATAATAATCCTCGCTGGTTCTTGAATCGCTATTTCTCCCCCCAATAATATTTGATTCTCAAGTTGGCCGATGCGTTGTATTTCAATGGGTTTATTTGTTAATTGGGTTTTGGAATTTTGAATTTGTTTGGAAATTGGAAATTGGAAATTAGAAATTGCGAAGCATTCTCCACCCCAGATAAGTTCGTCGGTTCCGTAGCCGGTGCCATCGAGGGCGAGGCAATAAAATGTGGCAGGAATATTTTTAAACCCCCTCTGTCCTTCGGACATCTCCCCCTTGGAAAGGGGGAGAGGGAGAAGGGACTCGCCGATGGCGGAAAAGATATGGGCGTGATGATGCTGGACTTGGATAAATTCGGCTTTAAATTTTTTGGCTAATTCTTCTCCCCATAAAGTAGTTTTCATTAGGGGGTGAAGATCGGTGATAATTATATTGGGTTTTATTTTTTCTTTTTTGAGAAAATTTAAAATAGATTTTTTGAAATTTAACCAATTGTTGTCATCTAAAAGGTCGCCAAAGTCTTTAGAAAAATAAATTTTATTATTTTTATAAATAGAAAAATTTCCAGCTGATTCGGCTCCAAGGGCTAGAATTATTTTTTTGTTATTATTGGAAAAATTAAATATTTGCATAATAAATCATGTTAACATTTTAACATATTAGCATTTTAGCATAAAAGATAGTTTTGGGGTGCATGATTTAATATTTAAGAAGAAAATGTTGAATAAAATTATGTCTTGTTTGACAAATATAACCTTATTAACTATGATTGCCTGATGGTGAGAAGTCATATTTTTAGATAGTATTATATCAAAAAAAGGAGACAGCACATGACAGAGAGGAACCTCATTCATTTCCCAAAAGAGACTGCCGAAGCTATCGAATTTATGTTAGAGAGATTTAAGGAGGTTATCGAGGAAAATATTAAACCTTGGGGAAGAATGCGCGTGTTGAGAGATGTTAATTTCCGATATAATGGTGAAATAGTTAAATTTCTTGCCGGAATCGTGGATATATCTCCCAATCCTAATTTTGGCCAGCCTCCCTGCGAGATTCAAAAACCATTAGTGCTGATTCACTTTAGGGAGGAACAGTTTTTTATCATGATTAAAAATACTCTTTATAGAGATAATATCCCTGATTTACTTACAGGCATTGCCAAAGAAATTAGAAACTTAACTGGATATGATTATTCCATCCAGGGAATGAGGTATTAAACAGGAATTATTTTGTTAAACAAGGTATTGGGAGTCTTTGATGAATATTGAAGACTCTCTTTTTATTTGACAAAAATTATGTTACTGATATTATTATTTGCGGGTTTTTTCGGTTAGTTGTTTGGGCAATACTATATTAATTTAAGGGAGAAGTCACAATGCAACATGGAATTGAAGTGGTAAATGGTGTATTTAAAGGAATTTTTTCCGAAATGGCTGATCTATATAAAGAGAACATAAATGGGATGCTATATGAATATATGACACCCAAAGATCGAGAATTCATATGCGCACATTTTCCTGTAATGGAAAATATTTTCCCCTTGTATGCTCTGTATGCAGCTGTAGAAAAAACTCAAGACAAGGTCGTGTTGGAAATGCTAGTTTGGGTAACGAAAGATATGCTTACTCAGGGGATAACTTTTTTTGTAAATCCATCATTTGATCGTGATGAAAGAGTAAGAGAATTATTATCTCAAGCAATAGAAAAGGTTGACAAATATTTGCCCAATAAAGTTGTATTTGGCCGATTGGAATAATAATTTTTTCGCTCTATCGGTTTTGGAGGACTTTCGATAATTATCGGAAGTCCTCTTTTAAATTTATATTTATTAATTATAAAAAATATGGTAGAATTTAGAAGCAAAAATAAATTTAAAATTCTTTAAAATATGGAAAACAAAAATCAAAACGAAGACCCAAAAGAAGAGAAAGTGAGTATAGCTTCAGAACCTATTAAAGCTGAGGCAAAACCAAAGATAGCAATTGTCGCTCTGACGTCTTGCGAGGGATGTCAGTTTGCGCTTTTGGATTTGGGAGAAAAATTTTTAGAATTAGTGGAAAAAGTGGAGATGATTGATTGGGGTATGATTGAGGATGAAGAAGACCCAGGAGTGGATTTGGATATCGCAATTGTAGAGGGAACTCCTATAACCGAAGAGAATGTAGAGACCCTAAAAAAACTTAGAAAAAGAAGCAAGCTATTGGTAGTTTTGGGAAACTGTGCGGCGATGGGAGGTATTCCAGAAATAAAAAATTATCACGAGGGAAAAAATACTATTAAGCATGTTTATAGATATATTCAGGGAATTGAAAATACAGAAATAAAAGAAGTGGATAATTTTGTAAAAGTGGATTTTGTTTTCCCGGGTTGTCCGATAACTGCAGAAGAGTTTCTTAAATATTTTCCAGATTTATTAGAGGGAAGAATTCCTGACAGGACCGACCAGCCGGTTTGCGTAGAGTGTAAAGCCAAGGGAAATCGATGTTTGCTTTTGGATAATAAGCCATGTTTTGGTCCGATGATCCAAGGGGGTTGCGATGCAGTTTGCCCGACTTCTAAAATGATGTGCCAAGGATGCAGGGGTCTTAGGCCCAAAGGCAATGTTAAAGCTATGCGTGCTACTTTAAAGAAAATGATGACCGATGAAGAATTTGAAAATGTGACAGAGATTTTTGGGTTACGTGATGATATATCCGAAAGGGAATCCAAGATGTGATTTCTTCACGAAATGGCAAATATTTGTTTTGCCCTCGTGAAAACATTTTTCATTTTTTGTCTTTGCGAGGCAGTACTCTGCCGTGGCAATCCAGTATATGCTCCACTATTTTATCAGAATTTTTTGGATTGCCACGCAAATATTGGGTACAATATTTACTCGCAAAGACAGATAGAATTGCAAATATTATAATTTATAATTATTGGAAGTTTATGCAAATAAAAATAAACCATATAAACAAAATGGAAGGGCATGCCGGATTTATGGCTAGTGTCCTTAAGGGAGATGTTAAAAGCGCTAAATTGGAAATAAAAGAAGGAATTCGCTTGATAGAGGGAATTCTTATCGGCAGGCATTATAAAGATGTTCCGATAATAGTGCAAAGAATTTGTGGAATTTGTCCCGTGGTTCACAATTTGACAGCGATTAAGGCGCTAGAAAAAGCGATGGGGGTAAAAATTTCTCAAGAAACCAAAGATTTGCGAAAATTATTGGAATGGGGGCAAATAATTCATTCTCATGCTTTGCATTTGTTCTTTTTATCTTTGGCAGATTTATTGGATATTGATAATGATTTGAAAGTTGTAGAAAAATATCCCGAAGAAACTAAGATGGCGATAAAAATAAGAGAATTTGGGATGGAAATTGTAAAAGTTATTGGCGGAAGAGTTATCCATCCTTTGACCAATGAAGTAGGAGGCTTTAAAAAAGTTCCTACCAAAGATGAAATTAAGAAATTAATTGAACAAGGCAATGAAGCTTTGGAAACGGCTGAAAAACTGGGCGCATTTTTTGCTCAATTTAAATTTCCTGATTTTGAAAGAGAGACTGAATATGTGTGTTTGAATAGTGGAGATGATTATGCTATTTACGAGGGTGATGTGGCTTCCAATAAGGGGCTTCATATTCCAGTTGAGAAATTTGAAAATAATTTTCATGAATTGCAAAAACCAAATGAAGTCATAAAAAGAGTGGAAGTTAAAAATAGAAATGTTTATATGGTGGGAGCGATTGCTAGAGTAAATAACAATTCAAAATGGCTTACTCCTAAGGCTGAATTATATTTAGAATCCTTGAACTATTCTTTGCCTGATTATAATCCTTTTCATAATGTTATTTACCAAATGGTAGAAGTTATCCATTCAATCGAAAAATCTTTAATTACTCTTGGTCTTTTGGAAAATATGAATTTGTCTGGGGCAATAACTAAAGATTATAAAGTTAAGGAGGGGATAGGAGTGGCGGCAGTTGAGGCTCCGCGCGGAACTCTTTATTATCATATCGACCTTGATCATAACGGGTATGTAAAAAATGCCAATATCATTACACCTACCGCCCAATCACTTTCTCACTTGGAAATGGATATTGCTCTTTACTTGAATGATATTATGGATTTGCCAGAAGAAAAAAGAACTCAAAAATTAAGAGGATTTATCCGAGCTTATGATCCTTGTATTTCCTGTGCGGTACACTAGAATGGGAGAATTAAGAATTAAGAATTAAGAATGTGAAAATAATTTTAATCTTTGCAATAAATAATATTTAAAAGTGCAAAACTAAAAGTTATAGTTAATAATTTAAAATTTAACTAAGATAATATTTTGCAATATGAATTTAGAAATTCCCGAACAATATGCATCATTAGAGTTTGAAAGAGAAATCGAGTGGAGGGATATTTTTGCCGCTTGGAGAGTCTCTGAAGCTTATCAAAAAGATTGGAAGAACCATTGGATCGAGCGCGGATTTGAATCTTGGGATGACTGGAGAGAGAATTATATCGCCCCACTTGAGCCAGAAAAACATTTGTGGAAAATTTATCGCATCAATAATCCACTCCAGGATGTAAATTTGATGTATGGAGTGCCTTCGCGGGGTTGGCAGGAAAAATGTTACGCGGGCGAGACAACTAAAACGATTAAGGAGATATTAAATCATCCTGTGGTTATGGAAAATGAGAAAGTTAAACTTATTATGAATAATTTTCCTTTTCAAACAATGCTGACTGGAGTTATTCATGAAAATAAAATTGTGCTTGTCGAAGGAATGCACCGAGCATTAGCTTTGGCTCAAATTGATAATAAAGGCAAAGGAGATGTTGTTATCGCCTTAACTGATTACGAAGGTGAATTGCCATCTATTGGTATGGGGAATATTTCAGTATAATAATTTAATAATATACATTTATGCATGATTTCATATTAGCCAAAGAAATAGCTGACAAAGTTTTAGAAATAGCCAGAGAAAATAATCTGGAAAAAATTTCCGAGTTGGTCGTGGAACTAGGGACAGTTTCTTTGGCTCATGATGGATTTGAGGAACACGCAGAGGATGTAAGTGTGGATAATTTAAAATTTGGCTTGGAGGAAATATTAAAACAATCAGGCTTTGAGAATATTGAATTTAAAATTAGCAAAGTTGAGGGTGAAAACTGGAAATTGGTAAGCATGGCGTAAATAGGAAATTATTCATTAGAAAATTAACGAGTTGACGAATTAACGAGTTAAAAAATTAAAGACAAAATCCTCGGCATAATGCCAAGGTTTTTTTAACCAGAAAAACCACCAGCCGGTGGTTTTTACTTAGATGGCGCGGTCTTACACCAAGAATAATATTTTCTCACAGATAACGAAGTTTGGCTTACGGAAGGGTTATTTTAAAGATAGAATTTTCATTGGCAAAATAAGCGAGAGAATTTTTTTCATTAATCCAGATATTTTTAGCTTTAGTTAGCTCTTGGTTGGAAATAAATCCAACTTTATTTCCATTTTTATCAAATTTAATTAATTCGCCATTTAAGTTATCCAAGATATAGATATGAGTGGTGTCCTCATTGGTAAATATTCCATTAATTGATGAATTCGAATCTGTTTTTAAATTGAATTCTTGAGTTTTTCGATTAAATAATTTTAAAATTGAATCTTTCTTGGCTATGTAAACATTTCCATCTATGGCCATTCCATTTATATTTTCAAAATTTATATCACTGCTTAGCCAATCAATTTTCTCACCAAAACCGTTTTCTGCGCGAGGATAGCGATATATCTGCTTGTTGTTGGAATCCACTACATATAAGTATGTCAGATATGTTCCGATGCCTTCAATTTTGACGCCATCTTCTATGTTGATAGCATCATCTTTAAATTTTAAAGAAATGGGACTGAAGCTGATTAGCTGATTTTTGTCATTGATTAAGAAAAGCAGATTCAGATCATGCATAAAGGAATAACGGCTGGCATTTCGAAAATTTTCGGGAAAATTATAATCTTCCTTTTTCTCGATATCGGTTATTTTATTTTTTGAAATTGCAAATAAAGTATTATTGGACATAAAAGAGCCGATTATTCCTGAGTCAGTATATACTGATTCAGCCTCCTTGTATGATTGGGTAGAAGGATTTATTTCTGTGTTTTCGTTGGAATTATTTTCTGAAGTGGTTGTGGCCGTGGTCTTATCGTCATCACTATTTTTCAAAAGTAATACAAGCGGAAATATCAAGATAAAAATAATAATAGCCAGCGTAATTAATTTTAATTTGAGGTTCATCTTGGAGAAGGTATTTTTTAAAGTTAGGAAATGGGGGAGTGTTTTTTTTAGTGAGCTTAAAAATAAGATTATTTTGGGATAAATAAATCTGGCGAATTTTAAAGTTCCTAATTTCGCTTTTTTAAAAATTATTTGAAAGTTGTCTTTTTTGGAATGGAATTTTTGAGAAACAGGTGGTGCGTAATTTGCGCTAGGTTGATTTACTGCTGGGGATTGAACACTTTTCTTCTGGGATAATTTTTTTATTTTTTCCAAACTTAAAGATTTTGATTTACCCAGAATGTTTCCAGATAGTTCTTTTGTTTTTGCAGAGACGCCTGAGAAAAATTCAGCGTAATTGGGATGAGTGAATTTTTTTGAATCTGACTGGGGTGGACGATTATCAATCGATTCTTTTTTCTCAAAAAAAGAGTAAATGCTTTTTTTAATTTTATAATTCCATTTCTTAATTATTGTTTCTTGCACATTTTCAAAGAAGATGGAAATATTTTCCTTGGACTGGGCGAGGAATTGATCAAATTTGTTCTCGTCATTGTTTTCATAGTTCCCGTGAGAATCCTTGATATAAATGTGGCCGGTTTGCTGATGAACATAATCTTCTTTATCTTGCCTATTCTCCTGAATATCGGAGGGATTTTCTTTTTTAGCTCTTTTTTTCTTTTCTTCAAAAACAGTGCTTCCAAATAAATTTAAATCTTCTATCGAAATATCTTCTTTGTCTACGGCTATTTTTTCCTTTATCTTTTTGGTTGTTTTTTTGGCATCGATTATTATGGTGCCGGCAATATCCAGTTCATTAACCAGTGCAGTTTTTAGGAATCTTAAAAATTTATTATTATTAAAAGATAGGGCGTATTTTTCCAATTCCTCAAGCGTGAAAATATGGGAAATGTCATCCGTAGTTAAAATTAATTTATCCGCATCTTCTAATTTTCCGCTGGATATGTCGGTGAAGGTTTTGAGAGGATTAGCTGATTCGTCTTTGGGTGATAATCCTGCGCTTATTTCAGTTAATTTATTTTTTCTTAAAAGCAAAACTTTCGCATCTCCTGAGACGCTGAAGTGAATTTGATTTTCAAAGACAGAACATAAAACCGCATCTATTTTGCCTACCCAGTTGATATTGCCATGCTTGGCGATTTCAGAAAGGGATAAGTTTACTTTGGCCAGGGTGGACTCGAAGCTTGATTCAGGATTTTTTTGATGACTGGCGAAATAAGTTTTTTTAGCAACGGAAGATAAAAAGTTAACTATATAAGCAGAATCATCAGAGGTATCTTTTATTTCAAAAATTCCCAGAATGGTTCCTAGTTTTTTTTGGTCAATATTTCTGGAAGAAAAGTTAACTAATTCTATGTAGGGAGTGAGCTTTTTATTATTTACGATAACTATCTCATTGATATCAGTTTCTAATTTTATTTGTTTTTTTTGAGGCATAGTTTTCTGAGTAATTTGAAAAATGCATTGCTAAAAAATTAAAAAACGAATTCTAGATTCAGATTTTTCAACTGCAATAATTATAGCAAATAAAATGATATAGTTAAAGGGTGCTTCTCTACGAATTACGAATTTATACAAATATACGAAATAAATACTTAATAATTTCTAGTTGGTGTATTTAATATTGTCATTTTGAAAAATAAAATTTCTTAGTAATTCGTCATCTGCCAATTGGTCGGAAGCAGAAAGCGATAGAAATTTATTTATTCAGAATTTAGTTATTTGTAATAATTATTTCTTGAACTCAAAATATCGCTTGTTGACAATAGTAGAAAAAACTGCCATACTATTGAATCAGTAAATCGCTGATAAATATACTCTTAACACAAAGGAGGATTAAGAGATGAATCTAAATAAAGAAGTGAGTATATCAGTTCGGAGACTGCATTGTTTTGAAGAGGATGGAATGGGTAATTTGAGGATTCCTGCAGGGGTGTTTCGTGAAAGATTGGAGCAGTGGGATTTTCAGTGTAGCTATATCGCATTTCTCTCAATTTCTCTTCTTGATTCTAAACTGGGACTATCCATTCTAATAGCCCCACCGATGTCATGGGATTACATGGAAGGGAGTAGCTGCGCTACTGGCGAACTTTTTCGTTCACTCTACGGCTATGGACAGGAGGGGACGTACGCCATAGGTGACCCACCTATTCTTTACCGAGGCACCCTTCGCCTAGAGGGAGAAAAGCTCGAGATAAGTAATCGCTATCAAAATTGTGCTAAAAAAGGATTTTGGGAACGCGACCTACGAGAGCTTGAGATATTCAAGCAAGAAATCAGTCAGGCTTGCGGGGTTTCCGAAATCACTTTTCTTGATTTGCGATGATGAGTGTTTGAAGCTTTATTATAAAGATTACATTACGCTAGTCAGAGCGGTTGAGGATAAACTCCTTGACCGCTTATTTTATTTCTTAAAAAATTGAAAAAGGGTTTTTAAAAATAGAGAATTGTTTAAGTGAGCTCAATTTAATCTATATATACCATCTCTAATTAACCGTTACACACCATTCTAGATATGTCATCCTGGAAAGTAGATTTTATTGAATGAACGAATGTGAATTCATACAAAATCACTTATTCAGGACCTCAAGCATCAAACAAGAGATTCTGAATAAATGATTTTTATCTGCTCGTTTCCTCGCAGTAAAAATCTATTTTTCAGAATGACACATTGAGGGTTTTTGAGTTGTCTTGTATGAAGTGTTTTATTAGCAGTTATTTGGAATGGGTATTATATAATAAATATAGACAATTTCAATTCGTAAATTTGTATTAAATTCGTAATTTGTAGTCTCTTGCAATTCCTATTTAACTATGGTAAAATACTTTTGTTAGTTCCAACTAGTTTATTTTGGTATTTATGAATTATTTAGAAGAGAAAGACACACAAAATGCAGAGGAAAAGGGTGAATTGTACCGAGGAGTAGGCGGTTTTTTTGTCGAAATAATCAAAATATTCATACTGGCCATAATAGTTATTTTGCCCATAAGAGTGTTTCTCTTTCAGCCCTTTTTTGTCCAGGGTGCCAGTATGGAGCCGAATTTTAAAGATGGACAATATCTGATAGTTAATGAGCTTGGGTACAAAGAAACTGATTTAAAAATTGCTAAAGTGGATTCATTTAAGGAAATAACGAGAGGTGAGGTGATTGTTTTCAGATATCCTCTCAATCCGAAACAATTTTTTATCAAAAGAATAATAGGACTTCCGGGCGAGAGAGTGAAAGTGGAAAAGGGAAGTGTTTTTATATATAACAACGAAAATCCTAACGGATTTAAATTAAAAGAAGATTATTTGACTAAGGGATTGGTTACCAAGGGTGATAATGATCAGCCCTTGAAAGATAATGAATATTTTGTGATGGGAGATAATCGTAATCACAGTTCAGATTCAAGAACCTGGGGTCCCATAAAAAGCAGTGATGTTGTTGGAAGAGTTTTGTTGAGAGCTTGGCCGATAAACGATGTAAAATTATTTGTAAACTAAGTTTAATTCAGTAGTTAATTTTTGGTAGTTAAAAATATGTCAAAAAAACCGATTAAGAATAAAGTTTCTAGCAAAAGAAATGTTTCTAAAAAGATCGTGAAACCTTTAAAAAAATCTGTAAAAAAGGTTTCTGTTAAAGCTGGAAAGAAAATAGTCCAAGAACCGATAGTGATGCAACCGCCTAGAGGAATGAGAGATATTCTTCCCAATGAACAAGAATATTGGAATAGGGTGAGAATGGTCTTGGATAAAGAATATCCCAAATATGGCTTTGGTCGAATAGATATTCCTGTTTTAGAGTATTCAAATTTGTTTATCCGATCTATTGGAAAAGGAACCGATCTGATTGATAAAGAGATTTATACTTTTGTAACTAAAGGAAAGGACAAGGTGGCTTTAAGGCCGGAAATAACCGCTGGAGTTGCTCGAGCTTTTATTCAGCATGGAATGAATGTTTTGCCTAAACCGGTTAAACTTTTCTCCATCGGACCTGTCTATCGATATGATCGACCGCAAGAAGGAAGATATCGCGAGCATTTTCAGGCAAATTTTGATATTTTTGGAGAAGAGGATTCTGTTTTGGATGCTCAACTCATTCAATTGGCTTACCGAATTTTAGGAGCCTTGGGATTAAAAAATGTTCAATTTCAAGTAAACAGTATTGGTTGCCCTGATTGCCGAAAAGAATATATAGATATGTTGGTTAGTTATTTTGAATCCAAAAAGAAAAAACTTTGCAAAACCTGCAAAGCAAGATTAAAAACTAATCCTCTTAGAATATTAGATTGTAAAGAGGATAAATGTGTGCAGGTTTCAGCTAATGCTCCTCAAACAGTCGATCACCTTTGCAATGGTTGTCGAGATCATTTTAAAAGTTTATTGGAATATCTGGACGAGTTGGAATTGCCATATGCAATTAACCCTCAATTAGTAAGAGGTCTTGATTATTATACAAGAACTGTGTTTGAAATTTGGTCTACTGATGAAGAAGGTAAGAAGAAGTCTTTAGGCGGAGGAGGAAGATATGATAAATTGATAGAAAGTTTGGGTGGTGAGCCAACCCCAGCTATAGGTTTTGCGCTAGGAATTGATAGATTAGTTTTGGAGATGAAAAGAATAAAAGCAAAGTCTTATGAAAATCCAAAGCCAAGAATTTTTATCGCTCAGTTGGGAAATTTGGCTAAGAAAAAAAGCTTAAAATTATTTTCTGATTTAGAAAGAGATGGAATTTTGATTGCAGAAAGCTTTGGAAGGGGAAGTCTTAAATCTCAATTAAGGACCGCTAACAGATTGGGAGTAGAAATGACGATAATAATCGGTCAGAAAGAAGCTTTGGATGAAACAGTGATAATGAAGAATATGATTACTGGCACTCAAGAAACTGTTCCTCAAGAAAAAGTTCTCAATGCCATGAAGAAGATTTTGAAATCTAAGCCGATGATTATCAAAAAGAAGAAAATTAATAATATATAATTAAATTTATTTACATTATTTTGTTGTATCGCTCAGTTTTCTATTATTATTGTTTAGAAAATTTAGCGATACAACGAATGTTGTATAACAAAGAAAGGGGGTTTTATAAATGATACAAGTAAGAAAAAAGGATAGAGAAAGTTCAGAAAGTTTAATAAGAAGATTTTCAAGACGCATTCAGCAAAGCGGTGTTTTAATGGAGGCTAGAAAATCTCGTTTTCAATCATCTAAAAAAACTAAAATCAAACAACGCCAAGAAGCGATGTATAAAGTTAAAATTAGAAAAGAAATTGATAAATTAAAGAAGCTGGATAGATTTGACGATGAAGCTTTAAAAAACATTAAAAGAAAAATGAACTAAATATCATAATGGTGCAAGTGACATATTTTTTTTATGTTGCTTGCACTGTTTAAAATTATGTCAATTATTTACGAAAAAATAAAAACAGATTTAAAAGAGGCAATGAAGTCTGGAAACACTCAGAAGAGAGATGTTTTAAGAATGATTGATAGTATGATAAAAAATGTAGAAATAGAGAAAGGGAAAAGAGAAGTGGGTCTTAGCGATGAAGAGATAGTGGAAGTAGTAATGCGAGCCGTAAAGCAGAGAAAAGATAGCGCCAGTCAATATGAGACAGGGGGGAGACCTGAATTGGCTCAAAAAGAACAGGAAGAGATTGAGATCTTGTCTGATTATTTACCAACTCAATTAACTGAAGAGGAGATAGTAAAAATAGTAAAAGAGGAGATGGCGGGATTGGAAAACGCCAGCGGAAGCGACATGGGTAAAATTATGGGAAGCATAATGGGAAAATTGAAAGGTAAGGCTGATGGAAATATAGTTAGGAAGATCGTCGAGGAAGAATTTGGAAAAATTAAATAGACATATGAAGCTTATTTTAGAAATTAATAATTTAGATAGTTGTAAATTTAGTCAAAAAAAGTTAGAATTAATAATAGCAGAGACAATTAAAAGATCTCCATTGGGAAATTTTTTTAAAAAAAATGTCTTGATTAGTATTGCAATCGTTTCAGAGGAGGAGATAAGGAAAATAAATAAAAAATATAGAAACAAGGATTCTTCTACAGATATTCTTTCTTTTGGTGATTTTAATTCAATTGAGGAATTGAAAAATAAAAAAGAGGAAGATATTTTTTTGGGAGAACTATTGATTTGTTGCCAGGATATAGAAAAATATTGCAAAGAAAAAAATATTGAGTTTGAAAGAGAATTTTCCGAGGTACTTAGTCACGGCGTATTGCATTTGCTAGGATTTGATCACACAGAGGAAATGTTTGCATTACAGAAAAGTGTAGCTGATTATGCTTGCGCATAAATTTAAAAAATAATATAAAATAAAAAAATAACTTTTTATGGAGAATATTAAAAATAACAAGTTTAAAACTAGTCTAAATTGCGCTGTCAGAGGTTTGCAATATGTTATAAAAAATGAACGTAATTTTAGGATAGAATTAATAATTGCTATTTTTATTGTTTTCCTTTCTTTGGTTTTTAACATAAAAATTTGGGAATTTATAATAGTTGTATTTCTGATTACTTGGGTACTAGTTACTGAATTGATGAATACGGTAGTGGAGAGAGTGGTGGACATACTTGAACCTCGCATTCATCCTTTTGCTCGTTTAATAAAAGATATTACAGCGGGCGTTGTTTTGATATCAGCTATCATGTCTATTTTAGTCGGACTATTTATATTTTTACCTTATATATTTAATTTGCTAAATTTCTATTTCTAATTTTTATGTCAAATAAAGACAATACTATAATTAGCTTGGACATGGGTTCTACTAACGTTAGAGCCGCAGCTGCTCAGATAAACACCGAAGGGGAGGTTCAGATATTGGGGGTAACCGGCGTTAAATCAAGAGGGATAAGGCGCGGATCAGTTATCGATATAGAGGAAGCCTCTATGGCGGTCAGTGAGGTTATTAATAAATTAGAAGGCATGATTGATTGTCGAGTTCAAGATATCATTTTGGGAATAGGCGGAACGGAAATAAAATTACAAAAAACCAAGGGAGTAGTGGCTATCGGTAGAGCCAACGGAACAGTTGAGGAGGAGGATATTCAAAGAGTACTAGAAGCAGCCAGAAACGCAGCCATGCCTATAAATAGCGAAATAGTTCATTCTATAGCTAAGAATTATAAATTAGATGATCAGGGCGAAATAAGAAATCCATTGGGATTAAAGGGTATACGCTTAGAGGCGGATGTTCTTACTATAGAAGATTCTTCGACTCATATCGGTAATTTAGCCAAAAGTGTGGGTCACTATGTTAATATAGATGAAATGGCTGTTGATTCGATAGCGGCAGCTTCAGTTGTTTTGGATAAGAGCCAAAAAGAGTTAGGGGTGGCTATTATTGATATTGGGGGCGGAACAACATCTATAACAATATATGAAGAGGGCGAGTTGACCTATATAAGCGTTTTGCCTATTGGAGCGGGACACATAACTAATGATATAGCTATCGGACTGAGAACATCAATTGATGTCGCCGAAAGAATAAAGTTAGAATATGGAAGTGCTTTTCCAGATGAAGTAAATAAGCGTGATATTATTGAGTTGTCAGATATTGATATAAAAGAAGAAGGTGCCGTTTTGAGACACCATGTGGCAGAAATTATTGAAGCGAGATTAATTGAAATATTTGAAATGATACATGATCATTTAAAAACAATTGGCAAAGCCGGCCTTTTGCCCGCCGGAGTCGTTTTGATTGGAGGCGGATCAGAATTGCCAGGGATTGTTTCTTTTGCTAAAAATATTTTAGGACTTCCGGCGAAAACCGGTTACCCCACTAATGTAACTGGAGTTTTAGATAAGATAGATTCTCCATCTTTTTCTACCGTAGTGGGATTATTGGTTAATTCCTATAATAATGCGCTCAGAAATAAAAATCATCACAAGTACACACAATTTTTTTCTTCTGATAAAATTAATATTAAAAAAATTGGTGGAAAGATAAAGCGCTGGACAGATAATTTTCTCCCATAGGGATTACTTGACATAGAGCAGTCAACTGTGATAAATTTAGATACTAAGAACACAAAATTAAAAATTATTCTTGTTGAGAAGCTAATTTGTTACAAATTGGATTTATCAATAATTGTTTAAAAAATATATGGCTGAGGTTAAACCTGATATAGAAACTTTTGCAAAAATTAAAGTAGTTGGAGTGGGAGGCAGCGGTAATAGCGCAGTGAGCAGAATGATTGATTCAAACATCAAAGGCGTTGAATTTGTGGCAGTTAATACTGATTCACAAGCTCTTCATCATTCCAGAGCTGCTGAAAAAGTTCATATTGGTAAAAACTTAACCAAAGGTTTGGGAGCGGGAATGAATCCTGAAATCGGAAGACAAGCCGCTGAAGAAAACAGAGATGAAATTCAAGAAGTTTTGAAAGGTACAGACATGGTTTTTGTCACTTGCGGTCTTGGAGGAGGAACTGGTTCTGGAGCAGGTCCGGTTGTGGCTGAAACTGCTAAGGAATTAGGAGCTTTAACTGTGGCAGTAGTTACGAAACCCTTTGCTTTTGAAGGTGCGCAAAGACAATCAATCGCCAATGAAGCTTTGGAAAATTTAAAAAAGAGAGTAGACACATTCATTACAATTCATAATGACAGATTGCTTTCAATAATTGATAAAAAAGTTACTTTGATAAATTCATTTAAGATTGTGGATGATGTGCTTCGACAAGGAGTGCAGGGAATTTCTGATTTGATTACTAAGCCTGGAATCGTTAATGTGGACTTTGCTGATGTGAGAGCGATTATGGCTGATAGTGGTAGTGCCCTGATGGGAATTGGAATTTCTAGCGGAGAAAACAGAGCTGCAGAAGCCGCCAAAGCTGCAATTAGCAGCCCTCTTTTGGAATTATCAATTGATGGAGCCAAGGGTGTGTTATTTAATGTTTCCGGTTCAAGTGATTTGACAATGCTCGAGATTAACGAGGCTGCTAATATTATCACCGAAAATGTTGATCCGAATGCTAAAGTAATATTTGGAGCAGTAACGGATGATCAGGTGAGAAAAGGGGATTTGCACATAACGGTGGTAGCTACTGGTTTTGATACTGATGAGTATGGAGATTCTCCTGCGGATATGATCGCCAGAGTGAGAAAAAATAATATTATAGAAAAAGAGGAAATAATGGTGATGGATCGAACTGTAGATGAAATAGAGGAGGAAGATATCGCAGAAAAAGTTGTTTTTCCAACCAGAAAAATGGAAAGCAAGATGATAATTGAAGAAAAAATACAGCCCAAAAGAACTAACCCGACAGTTTCAAGAAATGCCAATGATGATAGCGATGATGAACTTGAAATCCCAGCCTTTATTCGTAGAAAAATGGGAAAATAGAACAATTCAAAGAATTTCGATAAAATAAGTATATACCTAGGTATATACTTATTACTTTTAATAAGATAAGGCAGGGTATTTAATGCACGGATAAATATGTCATTGAATTTGATAATTTATTATTTTTTCTGGCAAATATTCGAGAATAAGAGTAAAATAAAATAAATAACTTTTTTACGTAAGAATAGGAAGGTTTAAATCTTCAGTTTTGTTTTATTTTAGAGTTTCTTATTTTCCAATTCGAAAATGATTTTATGTGAGCTATTGCGTGATAAGTACTTTTATCTATTTAATTAATTAGAATAAATATTATGAAAAAGTTAATTTTAGTTTTAATCTTTGGTTTGGTGTTTCCTGTTTTTTGCAATGCTTTTATGTTAAATGTAACAAGCGATTTGCATGCCGGCAAGCAAAGTAAAAGAGATAAGGGGGATGAACATGGGGTGAGGAATATAACTTATCCCAAAAAATGGAAGAAAAATTTTAGAAATTTTATTAAAGATGAGGCCGGTCTGTATTTAATCTTAGGAGATAATATTAATGGATCAAAAAAAGATTATAAATTTTACAAAGAGATGAGAACAGTAGTTAATAAGAAAAAAAGAGAAGCTCTATTTGTAAAAGGAAATCATGATACTAACAAAAAATATAATTATCTTTCTGCTAAGAAATATTATTCAACTGATAAGGAGAATTGGAGAGTGATTGTTTTGGACACTAATGAAGATAACAAAATTTCTCAAACTCAACTAGATTGGTTTAAGGAAGAGTTGAAAACAGATAAAAAAGTTTTAGTAGCTATGCATGAACCGCCTTTTGCTGTGCACTCTACTGATATCGTAGGGGCATTTGGGCCATTTTTGGAAATAGTAAAAGAAAACGAAAATATAAAATATGTCCTAAGTGGACATTCTCACTTGTCTGAAAGTAAAACTGTCGAAGGCTACATGGCTGAATTTATTACGGTCCAGCCTCTGACTCTTAGGGGAAGTGTGGGTAGATTTTTAAAGCTTAATTTGGAATAAAAAAATCATATCTTCTCATTTTTAAAATTTTGGAAAGTATTTAAAGAATAGTTTATTAAAAAGGGAAAATAGTGAAAAATATGAATGTGAAATGAAAACCACCAGCGATGCTGGTGGTTTCTATCCTGCCCGCTTTAAGCGGGCTTAAGTCAGTCCACAAAAGGAAGTTTCTGCAAAATGCCTTATGGGTGATTTTGGTTTTTATGTGAATATTCGCTATGCATTAATTGAGTCTAAGAGTAATGATATCATACTCTATTTAAAAATTTTTATTTGAGTATTCTTATTTATTCTCTTTTTTATCCAAGTACAAAGATTCTTCTTGCAATTTTAAGAGTACTTACCTTTGGTGGCAAAGCCTTACAGTGTAAACGCACACACTGCCTAAAGGCGGTGGTTTATCTGGTTAATAAAAAATCCGGATTTCGTTTCGACGAAATCCGGATGGATTCTGGATTGCCTAATTGAGCTGATTTTGCTAGAAATACAGCATTGTGCCGTCTTCTTTCCTTACGCCAATTCGACCATTTATACAGAAGAAGGGATCCCCGCCACGATTTTTGGCAGGAGTTCCATCTTCTTCATGCAGTTTACCACAGGTGTCGCAGAGATAGAAATCTGGAGAGAGCCCTCTGCATCCACGTCCTCCGAATCTTACCAAATTTTCTGTGGATACAACAACGATTCCAGCACATCCTTTTTCTTCTTTGCAATTGAACTGAGCTGTTTCTTTGGACATGATTTTTCTCCTTTAACTTTTAGTTGAGTTGGTGTATGATATTTATAGGTACAGCTTAAAATTATATCATTTTTACAAAGAAAAGTCAATACTATGAATATTCTAACGATGCTTATTTTTATACTTATTTTAATTGCTATTTTATTGGGGGGACATTTTTTTATTTATCTTTCTTTGGTTAAATTTTTAAATATTGCCAATTCTTCCGTTAAGTTGTGGTTAGCGGGAATACTTTTATTTTTGAGTTTCAGTTTTATTTTATCTTCTTTTTTGGCTCATTATAATAATGGGGTTTTATCCAGGGCGATTTATTTTATTTTTAGTTTTTGGGTAGGAGCGGGTTGGAATTTATCCATGGCGCTTTTGGTATCATGGATTGTGTTTGGGGCAAGTAAGTTTTTTGGTTATGATTTTGATTATAAATATTTAGCTATTTATTCTATTGTTTTTATGATTGTTTTATCGGCTTGGGGATTTTGGAATGCTTATAATCCAAAAATAAAAAATGTGACTGTGGAGATAAAAAATTTGCCCCAAGAATGGAAAAATAAAAAAGTAGTTCAGATTTCTGATGTGCACTTGGGGCATATCTATAGGTCAAATTTCCTAAAAAATATAGTGGATAAAATAAACCAAGAAAAACCGGATATGGTTTTTATCACGGGAGATTTGTTTGATGGTATGGATGGACAATTGATTCACCTAGTTGATTCTCTTAATGATGTAAAAGCACCAAATGGAATTTATTTTGTAACCGGAAATCATGAAACTTATTTGGGAGTGGAAAGAGCGGCTGAGTCATTGGGAGAAACATCCGTTAAAATTTTAAATAATGAGACGGTGGAAATTGATGGTGTTCAAATCGTGGGCATAAGTTATCCCCAAAGGGGAGAGCGGGAAAACTTTTCGGATAAAATAAAAAAAGTAGCTAATCTTGATTATCAAAAGCCAAATATCTTGCTTTATCATAATCCTAATTCTGCATCAATGGCAAAAGATTTGGGAATTGATCTGCAATTAGCGGGACATTCTCATAGGGGTCAAATATTTCCTTTTGGGATTATTACTTATTGGATTTATGGAAAATATCATAGCGGCTTAAACAAGGAAGGAGATTTTAATATGTACACTTCTTCTGGCACAGGCACATGGGGGCCAATGATGCGAACTTCGGGCAGAAGTGAGATTGTGGTTTTGAATTTTAAATAAATTTATTTGTGTATTTTTAAAATATAATAAAAAATTAGATTTGGGCTAATATTGATGGAAAAAGGAGAAAACCGATGAGAGAGAAAAAAATATATCCGCATGCGAAGTCCGAAAGACGGCTAATAATAGGAAGGCCTAGGCCGGGTGGCATAAAAAGACTAATGAAGAGAGTTAAGTGTTTGGATGAAAAAGGACATCCATCGTTACCATTTAATTGTTTTTTGGAAGATCTTGATAAATCAGAGTAAGAAAAATTCTATCTTTGATTGGTGTGAGCGAATAGCCCACGTTCACACCCAAATCTAATTTTTTATTATCATATTGAGGAGTTCAAATTTGTAATTTGAGCCACACAGTTAATCATAAAGTATTCGCTACGGGGCAAGTAAGCTGGCTTCTTTTGAATGTTAAGATGTTAAATGCTAATATGTTTTTTGAATTGCCCCTGTTGACTTATTTGTTAGTTTTTTATAAAATAAGTATTGTTGTTTTAACGGAGGTATAATTCATAATCAAATTTATAACAAAATGACAAAGAAGGAAAAAAAGAGAATAGTAATCGGACTTGTAGGAGCAACAGGATCAGGTAAGGATACGGTGGCTGATTATTTGGAGGAAAAACATGGTGTACAAAAAATGCGTTTTGCTGACCCGCTAAAAGAAACATTGTCCATTTACTTTGATAAATTTTCTAAGGAAGATCAGGGTTGGTTAGCTGTACAATTTCGTAATAGATTTGGTGATGATATCTTAAGTCGTGCATTGCGCAAAAGAATTGATAATGGAGAGGGAATGATTATGGTTAACGGCGTTAGATTTTGGGAAGATTTTCATTTTGTAAAATCATACAGTGATAGTTATATAATATTTATTGATGTGCCCCAGAAACTTCGTTGGGAAAGAACCGTTAATCGCGGAGAAAAAAGCGATGATGCTATGAGTTTCGAAAAATTCGTAGAAACAGAAGGTGAAATGGAAACGGAAAAATATGTGCCAGAGATGAAAGAAAAAGCTGATTTTGTAATTCAAAATGATAAAGACCTCGATAATTTATTGAGAGAAGTAGATATGGTGGTAGAGGAAATGAAAAATAAATAATATTTTAAGAGACTTTTAAAGTCTCTTTTTTAACTTTATGGCAAAATTAATTTTAGGTTTAGTGGGAGAAATAGCTAGCGGTAAGGGAACTGTGGTTGACTATTTGGCTCAGAATCATAACGCCTCTACTCATCGTTTTTCTACTATTATAAGAGATGTTTTAGACAGGCTTTATATCGAGCATTCTCGCGATTCTTTGCAACAAACTTCTTCAATGCTTCGAAATACTTATGGAGAAAATATTTTTGCCAAGGTTATGGCCAGGGACACGCAAAGTGATGATAATAATATCATTGTAATTGATGGCATCAGAAGAGTTGCGGATATTGAATTTTTAAAAGAAAATCCTGATTTTAAATTGGTTTTTATCGATGTGAGTTTAGAAAAAAGATATGAGCGCATAATTCAAAGAGGGGAAAATGCAGATGATAAAAATAAAACGTTTGAGGAATTTAAGCTGGATGCTCAAAGAGAGGCTGAACTGACTATTGGAGAGCTGCGAAACAAGGCAAATGTGATTTTGGATAACAATGGCAAGCGGGAAGATTTGGAGAGACAGATCGAAGAATTGTTGAAATAAGATTGATATAAAAAAGATAGGGAACCTCTGGCAAAAAACAGAGGTTTTTTAAATATTCAATGCTCAATATCCAAAATTCATTCAATATCCAATATTTAATTTTCAATTATTTTTTATTGATAAATTGACTATTGTGAATTTATTGGTTATTGAGTATTGAACATTGATTATTTAATGAATGTTGAAATCAACATTCATTAGTGTTACAATAAAGCTGCTTAAATTTATTTAATTATTTTGAATATGGATAAAAAAGAATTGGAAAAAAATGTGGATGATATTCTAGAAAGAGGGATGTTGGCAGAATTTTTACCCACCAAAGAAGAATTTCGCAATAAATTGTTGAGTGGGAAAAAATTAAAATTTTACATGGGCTTTGATGCTACGGCAAAATCATTGCACTTGGGACACGCGCAAGGCTTAATGATCTTGGAAGATTTTAGAAGATTGGGGCACGAAGTAATATTTTTAATTGGCGATTTTACGGGAATGATCGGAGATCCGAGCGATAAAACTTCTACTAGAATCAGGCAGACTCCCGAGGATGTGGCTGAAAATATTAAAAATTGGAAAGAGCAAATTAAAAATATCGCTAGTTTTGATGACAAAGAAAATCCTTTTCAAATTAAATATAATTCCGAGTGGCTAGGGAAATTAAATTTTGCCCAAGTTTTAGAATTGGCTAGTAATTTTACAGTTCAGCAAATGTTGGAGCGGGATATGTTTGACAAAAGAATGAAAGAAGGCCGTCCGATTTATGTGCATGAATTTATGTATCCCCTGATGCAAGGTTATGATAGTGTGGCGATGGATGTNNGTTATTGCCACAAAACTGATTGCTGATGAAAAAACCGGGATTTTGATGTCCAAGTCCAATGGAACCGGAGTTTTCTTAAATTTAGACGCTAATAATCTTTTTGGAGCGATAATGGCTCAGTCAGATGGAATGATCAAACCTTTGGCCGTGGGTTGTACCAGAATTTCACTTTCTGAGATTGAAGAGATGATTAAATTGGAGAATCCTCGCGATGCGAAGGTGAGATTGGCTTGGGAAATTGTAAAAATTTATCATGGAGAGGAAAAAGCAAAAGAGGCCCAGGAGTATTTTGTGAATACTTTTTCCAAAAAAGAATTGCCAGAAGATATCGCTGAACTAACGGGAGGCGAGGGGGAGAGTTTAATTGATTTTATCATGAAGGCAGGATTTGCTACTAGCAAGAGTGATGCGCGCAGAAAAATTGAGCAGGGAGGAGTTTCAATCGATGGAGAGAAAATTCCAGTTGGAGAGTTGGTCTTGACGAAAGATAAATTTAATGGAAAAATACTTAAGGTTGGAAAGATAAATTTTGTTAAAATAGTTTTTGAATCTTAATCTTTTTAAATAAGGAGGAACAATTGCTGGTGCAATAAATTATTAAAAACAATACTTTGATAAATTTTTATCAATGTTGATTGTTTGGCGTGTTTATTGCTCATAATACAATTTTATTATTTTTTATAAAGACTACCTTAAAATAGTGCCTAATTTAATTTTTTTAAAATATATTAATTTACTAACATAAAATAAAAATATGAATATCACAAAAACAAACATTGATGGAGTTTTAATTATTGAGCCGAAGATTTTTGGAGACGAAAGAGGTTTTTTTGTTGAAACTTATAATTTGGAAAAGCATAAGGAGGCTGGGATGATCTTACCTTTTGTCCAAGATAATCTTTCTTCATCGGCTAAGGGGGTTTTGAGAGGTCTGCATTTTCAAAAGAAACCCTTTGCTCAGGGAAAATTGGTTCAAGTTATAAAAGGTAAAGTTTTAGATGTGGCAGTGGATATTCGCAAAAACTCTCCTACTCGCGGTCAATATGTGGCGATAGAACTTTCAGGAGAAAATAAGAAGCAACTTTGGATTGCTCCAGGACTGGCACATGGATTTCTTTCTTTGGAAGATGATACTATTTTTAGTTATAAATGCACTAATTTTTATAATCCAGCTTCCGAACGAGGAGTAATGTGGGATGATAAAGATTTAAATATCGATTGGAAATTTAAAGAATATGGAATTGATAAACCCATAGTTTCAGAAAAAGACCAAAAAAATCTTTATTTTAGCGAATTGTAAAGTTTCTTTATTTTTTAATTCAGTTTTTTTAAGTTTTCTTTTCATAAAAAACGCCCGCCGTTTGGTTTTCCTACTAGGCGGACGTGGTAAACTGGGGTGGCGGAATCAACGGATCCGCACTTCGACGAACTTTCCTTCAATACGCCGTATGTCTTCGGTATCCTTGAATGCGTAATCGGACTGCAAAAGTTCAGCATTCTGGCCTTCGGGAACTGTCAGCTGGGGCTTGCCATCGACGAGACCAAGAAGAATGCCTGTTTCCCCAAGGCACAAGAGTTGTGGCGTCTTCTCCTTATGTTTGTATTCGGGACGGTAATCTCCACCTCGAAAGACAAGCGCTCCGTTAACAATTTCAAATAAAGCACTACTGATATAAGCTCGCATGGTTATCTCCTTTTCTTGTGGTAGTCGCGGAATTGCGACATAGTATAATAGCGCTTAATCCTCCGTATGTCAATATTTATTTGCCAAAAAGATATTTTTAATGTAGTATAAATTTGTTGAACATAACTCTTTAGTAGGGTGGTTATCACCATTTGAATTCGTTTGAAAGCGAGAGAGTGTGAGAAGAAATGTATCGCAAAGTTCTTGATAGGCAATCCGCCTTCGCCAAGGCTTCGGCGCGACACAGTAGACCTCATCGGGTAAGCCCGTGATAGCAGAAATAAGGGTAATTAGTATTATGTATTTGGTATTTTGTATTTTACTACAAACTACTAGCTACAAACTACTGGCTACTAAATTAAGGTGGTACCACGATTGTTTACAGTTGCTCCCAAGCGACGTGACATGCGTCCTTAAACATTTTATGTGTTTAAGGCTTTTTTATTTTTTACTATTACAAAATTACAAAAATTTTACAAAAATACAAAAAAGATAAATACTACCGTACTCTAGTGTACGGTAGTAAAATGCTAAAAATAATTTACATATTTTTATGACAGAAAGTACTAAAAATTTAAAAAAAGATGAAGTTGGAAAAATGTTTTATAAGCTATGTTTAGCTATTTCCAAAATAAAAAAACCAGACGAGGTGTCTGATTTACTGAGTGATTTGTTGACTGCTAATGAAGTAGCTATGATTTCCAAAAGATTAAAGGTGGCAGAAATGATATTGGACGGTTTTCCTTATGATGAAATAGTAGAAAAATTAAAAGTTGGAAACGGAACAATTGCAAGAGTCCATGAATGGTTAAATATTTCTGGGGAAGGATATCGCAAAGCAGTAGAGATTACTAAAGGTAAAGATGTCGTAAAAGAAGATGATTATTATAAAAGAAGCTTCACCAATATAAAGAAAAAATATCCCATGTATTACTGGCCAGAAATCGTGTTGGAAAATATTATAAAAAATTCCAATAAAAAGCAGAAAGAAGAGATTAGAAAAGTGGTGGAACAAATGGATAAGATGAAAGAAAAAACTGATTTGTACAAAAAATTAAAAAGAATAACTAAGTATTTTTGAAATAGTAAAATCCTACTGTACTCTAGTGTACGGTAGTAAGATGCAAGTAGGTAATAATTAAAATTTTTATAAAATATATGTTTAAAAAAGTGGATTTAAGAAAAAAATATTCAGAGATGGAAAAAGAGGTTTTGAATTTTTGGAGAGAAGATAAGACATTTGAAAAATCTGTTAATCAGAGAGACAAAAAAAATGCTTATGTTTTTTATGATGGGCCTCCATTTATCACTGGAGTGCCTCATTATGGAACATTACTTTCTTCGATTGTAAAAGATGTGGTGCCGAGATATTGGACTATGAAAGGAAAACACGTCGAAAGACGTTGGGGTTGGGATTGTCATGGGTTGCCTGCAGAAAATCTAGTAGAAAAGAAATTGGGCATCAAAGATAAACGCGATATTCCAAAAATTGGATTAGAAAAATATATCGAGACTTGCCACGCCGAAATGGTGCAGGGTGGAAGCGTATGGGAAGATACGATTGAAAGAATCGGACGCTGGGTGGAATTTAAAAACGCCTATAAGACCATGGACAAGGAATACATGGAAAGTGTTTGGTGGGCTTTTAAAACTTTGCATGAAAAAGGAAAAATTTATGAAGGAGAAAAAGTTTTGATGTATTGTACTCGTTGTGCAACCCCGATTTCTAAAGCAGAAGTGGCTATGGATAATAGTTATAAGGTGGTAACTGATCCGTCGAGTTATGTAAAATTTCATTTAAAAGCCGATCAAGAGTGGGCAGGAGGAAAATATAAAACAAAAAATGCTGTATATATGATTGCTTGGACTACTACTCCTTGGACATTGTCAGCTAATGTGGCTTTGGCAGTTGGCACGGACGTTGATTATACAGCACTTAGGATTAATGATATCAAAGAGCTTTTAATCGTAGCCAGGGATAGCGTTAGTAAATTATTCAAGGATGATAAAATTGAAATTGTTCATGATGATATCAAGGGAAGTGATTTGATCGGATTAAAATACGAACCACTGTTTGAAAATCATGGAGAAAATGCCCACCGAGTTATTGGAGCTGATTTTGTTACTACCGAAGACGGAACAGGTATCGTGCATATTGCCCCAGCTTTTGGAGAAGACGATTATGCAATGTCCAAAAAAGAAAATCTTCCAGTGATAAATACTGTTGATGAAAATGGAATGTATATAGATGGCAGATGGGAAGGGAAAAATGTTTGGGAGGTAAACAAAGAAATTGCCAAGACATTAAAAGAGGAAGGGACGGTAATGCATATTGATTACATTCAGCATGATTATCCTCACTGTCATAGATGCGGGACAAAATTGATGTATCGAGCGCATCCAAGTTGGTTTATGGATATTGATGGACAAAGATCCGAGATGCTTGAGCAAAATAAAAATATCAATTGGTTTCCTGAACATTTTAAAGAGAAGAGATTTAAAAACACAGTTGAAACTGCGCCTGATTGGAATTTAAGCCGGGATCGTTTTTGGGCGACTCCAATTCCTGTTTGGCGAGGCAAAAAAGAAGACGGAACGGTAGTAGAAAAAGTAATTGGCAGTTATGCTGAATTAAAAGAACTTTCCGGACAAGAACTTCCTGATTATCATTTGCCGTATGTGGATAGAATTGAGTTTGAATTAGATGGCATAAAAATGAAAAGAATTGAAAAAGTAATGGATTGCTGGTTTGAATCAGGTTCAATGCCATTTGCTCAATTTCATTATCCTTTTGAAAATAAAGAAAAATTTGAGGAGAATTTTCCAGGGGATTTTATTTCTGAATATGTGGGTCAGATACGTGCTTGGTTTTATTATCTGCATGCTATTTCAGTGGGAATTTTTGGTAAAGAAGCCTTTAAAAACGTAATTGTTACAGGAACTATCGCCGGTTCAGACGGTAAAAAAATGAGTAAGTCATTGGGTAATTACACGGATTCAAATATTTTGTTGGATCAATATAGTTCAGATGCTCTTCGCTATTTATTGATGAGTTCACCACTTTTAAATGGAGATGACTTTGCCTTGATTGATAAGGATGTTTCTGATATTCAGAGAAAATTGGAAACACTTTGGAATAGTTATGGATTTTTTGTGATGTATGCCAATGTAGATAATTGGTCTCCAGAAAAATTAAATGGAGCGCCAAAAGTATCCAACTTATTGGATAAATGGATTATTTCCAAGTTGCACAGGCTAATCAAAACAGTTGACGAAAATATGCTAGTTTATAATGTGCCTAATGCTGTTAATCCAATTGTGGATTTTATTGACGAACTTTCCAATTGGTATATTCGTCGCAGCCGAAAGAGATTTTGGAAGAGTGAGAATGATGGAGATAAAAATGAAGCCTATCAGACTTTGCATTATGTGCTTGTCCAATTATCTAAAGTTATAGCACCTTTCACGCCGTTTATTGCGGAGGAGATTTATAGAAACTTGACCAGCCCTCACCCCAACCCTCTCCCGGAGGGCGAGGGGGTTCCTGTATCTGTGCATTTAGAGGATTTTCCTGTGGCTGATGAAAGTTTGATTGATGAAAAAATTAATGCTGATATGCAAGCGGTAAGAGAAATTGTAAATATTGGATTGCAACTTCGAGCCAAGAGTGCCATTAAAGTAAGACAACCTTTGAACGAATTAAGAATAATGAATTATGAATTAAGTGAGGAACTTTTAGATATTGTAAAAGAGGAGGTAAATGTTAAAAATGTTGCGGTTGTTGAAACTGTTAAAGATGTTGAAAATGTAATTTGGGATGGGGAAAATAAAATAGGCTTAAATACAGAAATTACTCCTGAATTAAAATTAGAAGGACAGGCTAGGGAAATTATTCGATATATTCAAGAAATGCGCAAGCAAGCGGGTTATGATGTTGACAATCGAATAAGAGTATGGCATAGTGGAATGTCAGAAGTTTTTGATAATGAAAAACTGAAAGACATCATCGCCAAAGAAACTTTGGCAGATGAAGTTCTTTCCAAAGAGGATAAGTCTCCTGAAATTGACCTTGAAAAAGAATTTGAAGTCGATGGAGAAAAACTTATTATTTCCATAAAGAGGTAATAGAAAAATGAATATCTGTGACGGGAGAATCCAGGAAGAGGCGCGGAGATTTGGTGATTTACTGGCAAGATGTGTCTGTTTTGCAGTATGCATACCTTTTGTGGCTGGAATTATTTGTAAAATTCATTGTGGCATTATTGATTATTTTTCTGATGTTGAATTTAGAATTTTAATCGCTATTGAGGCCATTGTGGTCATTGTCGCATCATATATGGTTTGTCAAATGCTTTTGCAGATCATTGGATATTTGCAAAGAAATTTTGGCGAATGAAAATTTTATAAATTTCTCTCAGGGGAGGTTTTATGTACACAGATCAATATACAGCAAAACTCTTTGTTTTAGCGGTGGTTTTTATTATTGCTATCATTCTTTTGGGGGTATGCTTATCTGCCAAGCTGAAAAAAATAGAAGAATCAGATGAGAATACGGGATTTATAGAGAGAAGGAAAAATAAAGCTTTTCTTAGAATGCCGCTAATCACGCTTTCTGGCCATTGTGAAGTATGCCAGAAGAAATCAGCCGGTTATATCTGCGATTCTCGACGAGAAAAGGAGGGATTTATTTCGGTCTGCGAAGATTGTAGCTCATCTTTTAAAAATCTTCAACCAATAACAATCCCTGACATAACGTCGGGATTAGCATGATTCATTATCTCGGCAAGATAAGGGGTTCTCACTACAGTTGTAGCGAGAGCCTTTTTTATTTAACAATTTAGTCTTTTATCGGTATAATTGAAGGGGTGGCATCATTTTTGAAAATGCTGAATCAAGTTCGGGATTAGAAGATGTTGGATATTAGAAAAATCTAAAAATTAACCCTCACCCCAACCCTCTCCCAAAGGGAGAGGGGGATAGAGATATGGAGTATAAATACACAGGCATAATTTTAAACAAAAAAGATATCGGCGAAACCGATCGTATTTATAATATTTATACTTTAGAGCAGGGCAAGATTTCAGCGATTGCCAGGGGCGTAAGAAAATCAAAGTCTAAACTAGCAGGACATCTGGAAAATTTTTATTTGATAGATCTGACTGTAATGAAAAATCGAGGCATGGGAAACATCGCCAGCTCGATAGTGGAAAATAATTTTAAAAATATAAGAAATGATCTAGATTTATTAGAGAGAGTTTTCAAAACCGCTAAAATTATAAATCGTTTGATAAATGATCAGGAAAAAGATACTGATATTTTTTTCTTATTTTTAGATTATCTTGATTCTTTAAATAAAATTGGAAATAAACTGGATGACGTCCATAAAAATCTTATAACGCAAGGATTTATATTTAAATTTTTGGATTTAGCGGGATATAAAATAGAAATAAATAAATGTGTGAGATGCGAGCAGAGATTATCGAGAGATAGAAATTTTTTTGATTATAGTCAGGGAGGGATAGTCTGCGAAAAATGTGCCGTGGGTACTGACAATATTTTGCCCATAAGCAATAATTCCATAAAAATTATCAGAATTATTTTTCAAAACAAAATAAAAAATTTATCTAAATTGAAAATAGGAAGGAGAGAATCGACAGAGCTTGAACATATATCTAAAAAATTTATAAAATGGATTTGTTAAGTATCGATTTTTTTGTTAAAATTCAAGTATGTGCTTTGAAACAAAAACAATATAAACATTTTATTATAATTATGTCGCTAAAAGATACTGAAAAAAAAATATACAACCCAGATTCCCATATTGAACAAAGAGGACATTCTGGAAGTGAATTTGACTTGCAATCAGCCAATGCGGAAAATATTACCTTCACCGAGAAAAAATCATACTGGGAAAATTTTTATTCTAGGTGGCTTGATAATGAAAAGAGAAAGGCAATTTATGTTGGAGCAATTGCACTTGGCTTTGTGGTTGTTTTGACTTTGGGATATATGGGTGTAATAAAATTTAAAGAAACAGCTTTTTCAGAAAACAAAGTAAGCATTGAAATAGAAGGCCCAGATGTTATCGATAGCACAAAAAATGCCACATATTTGATTAAATACAAAAACTCAAATCGAGTGGCGCTTGAAGATGTTGTTATTTATTTAAATCACTCAGAAAATTTTTACCCGGAAAAAAACGCCAATATGGAAATAGAAAATGATAGAAACATCAAGATAAATATAGGTAAATTAAAAGCGTTTTCAGATAACCAGATAGAAATTTCAGGGAAGTTTTATGCGGCAGAAAATTATATGGTTTATTTGCAGCCTACTTTAAAATATAAAGCCCAGAATTTTAATAGTTTTTTCGAAGCCACCTCTCAGTTTGGAGTAAGAATTTCCAGTTCACCTATCGAATTGACCATAAAAACTCCAAAGGAAGCATTAGATGAATCCAGTATTGAATATGAAATAAGCTATGAAAATAAAGGAGGAGTTAAGCTGGAAAGTTTGAATTTAAAATTGGAGTATTCAGATGGTTTAATATTCCAAGGTGGCAATCCTGCTCCAATCAGTGGAAACAATACTTGGTATTTGGGAGATTTGGGAGTTAACTCCAAAGGATCTATAATAGTTAAAAGTAAGGTGGATGGTCAGCAATACGATACTAAATTAATAAGAGCAATTATTTATAGAAATGAAAATGACAGAAAAGAAATCGTGTACAGCAAATTAGAAGAAGTAATAAAGGTAGTTGTTCCGCCACTGGCTATTGATTTGAAGTTAAATGATGAAAATTCTGTAAATATTGATTTGGGGAGATCTCTAAATTATAAAATTACTTATGCCAATAGAGGAAATATCGGATTTAAGGATGTGATTGTTAAATTAAAATTGGATAGTCCTGTTCTTGATTACGAAAAAATGCAATTGGAAAAAGGGGCTTACAATAGCGCTACAAAAGATTTTACTTGGAAAGTTTCCGACCTTAGGGAACTAAGTAGATTAGAACCTGGCGACAGTGGTTATATTGGTTTATCCATTCCTCTTAAAGAAGATATAGAGATTAAAAATCCGGCAGACAAAAACTATGCAATTGAAGCTGTGGCGACAATTGATAGTTCTGATGTCGCTTATCATTCTTTGGGAAATGCTAAAAATATAAGTAGCGCAGTTTCGGCTAAAGTTAATTCAAAAATTGTTTTTGAAAACTTGATTAATTATGAAGATGGTGATATTAAGAATTATGGTCCAAATCCACCCAAAACAGGAGAAGAGACCACTTATACGGTTCATTGGAAGTTAAAAAATGTTTCTAACACCGTTTCTGATTTAAAAGTATATGCAATTGTTCCAACTTGGTTAAAGTGGAAGGGAGCGGTTTTCCCTCAAGGAGCCGATATTTCTTTTAATGAAAGAACTAATGAAATAGTTTGGAATTTGGGAAATGTAGAAAATGGGGCGGGGTACCTAACTAATTCTCGAGAGGTTAAATTTCAATTAGGAATGACACCCGAGGTCAATCAATCTGAAAATGATTTAAAAATTGAACAAGAAGTCAGAATTACAGGCAAGGACACCTTTACGATGGAAAATATTGAAATAATTAAAAATTATCGATAACTTAATTTAGAAATGAGTAACTTCAGACATAAAAAAATAGTTACAAAAAGCGGGGTACTTAAGACTCCGTTTTTTATGCCGGACGCTACCAGAGCTTTGGTGAAATTTCTCAATAACGATGATGTTAAAAAATCAGGCATCGTGCCGATGGTGGTAAATACGTATCATCTTTTCTTGCAGCCTGGTATGGAAACTATTAAAAAAGCGGGAGGAGTGCATAAGTTTATGAATTATCACAAACCGCTTCTTTCTGACAGTGGCGGATATCAAGTTTTTTCTTTGATTCATAAAAATCCCAACATGGGAAAAATTACCGATAATGAAGTTATTTTTCGTTCGCCCACTAGCGGAGAAAAGCATATTATTACGCCTGAAAAATCTATTCAGATTCAATTTGATTTAGGCGTGGATATGATAGTTTGCTTTGATGATCCGCCACCAAATAATTATTCAAAAGAAAAAATTTCCAAAGCTGTAGAGCGTACAATTCGCTGGGCCAAGAGATGTTTAATTGAGTATAACAAGCAGATTAAAAAAAGAAAATTAGATGATAAAACTCGGCCGTTTATTTTTTCGGTAGTGCAAGGAGGGGAATATGTTGATTTGCGCAAAAGATGTATAGATGGATTAATTGAGGTGAGTAATGAGGTGGGTAGAGATTGGGATGGCTATGGTTTTGGGGCCAGGCACGTGGATAGCGAAGGTAAATTTATGGAAAAGATTTTGCGTGCTACGGCTAGTTTTATTCCGGAAAAATCTTTGCGTTTTGCACTTGGGGTGGGAAATCCGGAAGATATTGTGAGGTGTTATCAAATGGGTTGGGATATGTTTGACTGTGTGATTCCAACTCGCGAAGGACGGCACGGAAGATTGTTTATTAGAAATAAACAATCTAAATTTCCAATTTCCAATTTCCAATTTCCAAATAAATCCAAAAATTTAAACCTAAAATCCAAAAAATCCTTTTATGAAACGGTGAGTATTAGGAATAATAAATTTAAAAATGATTTTAAGCCGGTAGATAAGAATTGTGATTGTGAGCTTTGTAAAAACCATACGCGAGCTTATCTCAATCATCTTTTTAGGATAGGGGATCCGCTGGGCATGCGATTGGCAGCTATTCATAACTTGAAGTTTTACGCGAAGTTAATGAAGGAACTACAAGAGATGTAAAAATATTGCATGCGAGATTCCTCCACTACTAAATTTATGAGTACATAAATTTATTCGGTCGGAATGACAAACTTACTACTGGTGCAAAATAATAGAAACTTGTCATCTCGACTAAATAAATTTCTGTACTCGGAAATTTATGCATGGAGAGATCTGGTCTGAAATGCATTGTCTTTTTTCATCTGAGTAGCTTTGTAATAGCTTGTGGCAACCCATCGTGTTGACAGGAGTTTTTTAATTTGCTAGTATCCTTTTAGTTCTATTTTATACTTTTTGTACGTCCCCTTAGCTCAGTGGTAGAGCGCCCCTCTGCTAAAGGGTGATTTCCTCATTGTTTTTGAGAGAGTAAATCGATAAATTAGAGAGTCTCACATTGGCGGACCCAAATCATGCCTTCGTAGGCCATGATTTCGATGTGGATTTATTCTAAGAAATGAGACCGGTGGTTCAAATCCATCAGGGGACGTNNGAGCTCCAAATTTTTAAGGATGTGTGTGGTCCACGTAGCTCAATAGGTTAGAGCGCATCTTTTTTGATGATGAGGCCGTAGGTTCAAATCCTATCGTGGACCCCAAACATTTTTCATGAACTCTTCTTGCAATGCAAGCGGAGTTCTATTTTTTTTATGTTTTATGTTATTTGATTTATGTTTCAGTCCTGATTCGGAATTTACATTTTATACTGATTATGCTAAAATTAAGTCAGTCTGAATGGATCTCATTTAAGCAAGAAATGGCTTATTAATAGGTAAAAATAGAGATTTATTTTGACAAAAGTCTAAAAAAAGAGTATAATTATAAATTACAGTATATTTTTAGTTATTTATCATGGCAAATTATCCAATCGCTCCGGCTTCGCGCCGGAGAGGAAAGTCCGGACACTTTTTCGAAAAAGGTAGCGGGTAACGCCCGTCTGGAGTAATCCACGAGGTGCGAGCAGAGACGCTTTTTTGTGAAAACAAAAAAGCGCCCCGCGATTCCGCAAGGAATTTTGCAGGGCGAGCTCTTTTGGTGACAAAAGAGGTGAAACGGCTAAATCCTTACCTGAGTGCAAGGTCGTGNNGGAGTGCCGCATGACCCCGACGGTAACGTCGGGGCTAGATAAATGATTGGGCTAGACAGAATCCGGCTTATAGATTTGCCCTGATAAATAATTAAAAAATTTTTAGCCAAATATTTTTGGCTTTACTACAAATACACAAATCTGTTACAAATATACAAATGGGAACAGATTATCTTTGCGGAATTTGTAGATTTGTAAAAGATTTGTAGATTAGAGGTATATTACTATGAAAAAATCAGAATTATTTTTTAGTGCTGTCCGAATTCCTTTGGATGCTTTGGCAATTATGGGTGCAGCTTTGACCGCTTATTGGTTGAGAGATGCCCAGATAGTTAAAGAGGCATTGCAGTTAAGATCTTTATTGAATCTAGTTCCTCTTCACGAATTTTTAAAAATAGTTTTAATTTCGCTTCCTTTTTTTATATTAATTTTTGCTACTCAGGGTTTATATGATATCAGAGCCACGAGGAAATTTTGGCAAGAAGCTCCAAAGGTTTTCTCAGCTACTACGGTAGTTTTGATGTTGGTAGTTGTGGCATTTTTCTTGAAACGAGAATGGTTTTCTTCTCGTTTTATAATTTTATTAGCTTGGTTTTTGGTAACTTTTTATGTGATAGTTATAAGGCTTTTTTTGCAAAAAGCTCAGAAATGGCTTTTGCAAAAAAAGAAAATCGGGGTACATAGGACGCTTCTGATCGGAAGAAACGGAAAAATAGAGCTGCTTAAAAAAGTCATTAGAAAAAATCCAAAGATGGGTTATGAGGTGGTTGATGTTATAGAAACAGCCAGAATAGCAGTTGTAAAAGAGGTGAGGGAGAAAAGAGGAATTGATGAAATTATTTTATCAGATTCAACTATTCCCGAAGATGATATTGAAAAATTGATAGATTTTTGCGCTATTAACAATATTACTTATCGTTTTATTCCAACTACTTTGCAAACAGCTCATTTTGAAATGGGTGTTTTTGCGGGAGAGCCTATTATCGAAATAAAACATACTCCTCTGGATGGATGGGGCAAGATCATCAAGCGAGCTTTTGATATGATAGTGTCTTCATTCTTTATAATTTTAACTGCTCCGATTTTATTGATTGTGGCTATCTTGATAAAGATTGAAGATGGTCGCGGACCAATTATTTATAAAAATAAGAGAGTAGGTTCTGACGGTAAGGAGATAAAAGTTTTTAAACTTAGATACTTTCAATGGAAATATTGCATAGATAAAAAGAACCCTAATTTTGAGGAAGCTTTGGCTTTCGAGCAAAAATTAATCAAAGAATGCAGCGTGAGGCAGGGACCACTTTATAAAATTAAAAATGATCCTAGAAAAACAAAAATTGGAACCTTTATTGAAAAATACTCCATTGATGAATTCCCGCAGTTCTTTAATGTTTTCTTGGGAGATATGAGTTTGGTGGGTCCAAGACCGCATCAAAAAAGGGAAGTGGAAAAATACAGAGAGTATCATCGAAGATTGTTAACTATCAAGCCTGGGATAACCGGTATGGCTCAGGTTTCAGGACGATCAGATCTTGATTTTGAAGATGAATATAAGTTGGATTTATACTATATAGAAAATTGGTCTTTATTTTTAGATATTCAAATAATATTTAAAACAGTAGCGGTTCTGTTAAAAAGAAGAAAGAATAATTCGTAAAATAAAAATAGAGTTTATTATGGAAAAGATGATAGAGTGGTCCAAGGGTGTAGAAAAAAATGAGAATCTTGATGAGATGGTACTACAGGCAATAAAAAAAATTGAATGTGAAGGATATGGAATAGGGGAAGGAAGAACAGCTACGGTATGCGCCTTGGAGGGTCGCTTTGATGTGTGCGTTAAGATTTTAAATAAATCTATAAGGCCAAAAAATGGAGCAACCGAGGAGATGAGATTTTTGGATAAATTGAAGAGTAAGAAATTTCCCGTGCCTCAAGCAGTTTGTTGCGCTAAGACAGAAAGATCAGAATATGTTTTTATGGAGATGATAGATGGGTTGTCCATTCTGGATTTAATTGAAGATGATCTTTTTGAAGAGTTGCCAGAAAATTTTGATTTTAAGGGATTTTTTGAAAAATTAAGAGAAATTGTTAAAAGAATGCATAGTGAAAATATTTATCATAGGGATTTGCGCCCCGGGAATGTCATGGTTGACAAAATTGGAAATCCTGTTATAATAGATTTTGGTGAATCCAAGGAGCTTTCCTTATCAACGGAGGAGCCATATATAGATGAAAACAGCTTAGGTGAAGCAAGAATTATATCACCCGATGAAAATAGGATTATTGAGCTCTGTAAAGAGCTTGGTTCCTATTTAAAAAATAAAAACTACTTCACAAGGTGAAAAATATGGAACATAAAATATCGGAAAACATCATCTCATTCATAAAGAAGGCCTTTCCTGAATTGTTAAAAAACAATGGAAATGTTTTTCTTGATAAGCCTTTTGGCGGATTTTTTATCTCTTTTGATAAACAACAGGAAGGTAATTTTATAAAAGAATATTCGGCTCAAGAAATTGGAGCTGAAAATGATGGAAAAAACATTTATTTATTTTGTAAAGATATTTTTGGTTAGAAATTTAGATTCATCTATAGAAGGTAAGCACGGCTTTAATGAGCGTGCTTTTTTATTAATCAGAAAACCACCACCTCTAGATAGCGTGCGCTTTTACTGGTAGACAGATTTAAACTGCAAGGCTCTGCCTTTGAATTTTTTCTTACTAACTTTTTGACAGCCCGCTTCGCCGAGGCGAGCCCGCTTCGACAAGCTTCAGCGAGGCGAGCAAAAAGTTACCTGCCCGCAGTGCAGAGGGTGTTGCAGGCGGGCAAAAACCCCGAAAAGCATTCGCCACGGGGCATCGCTGCCACACGTACTCCTAAAATATTACTAGATATTTTTATGGAGATCCCACATAAATGAGTTTCTAAAACTTTCCGCCAGCTGGCGAATCGTTAAGAAATTCTATTTTATGGCCCGCCTGCAATGCAAGCAAAGCTTTGCGGGCAGGGATGACACTTCGCTCGGTGTCAGTTTTTTAACGCTCCCTCTCGACCTGCCCGCCAATGCCTAATGGCTAATAGTAAGAAATAAACCGATATTGTATTAATTTTTATTTAATAAAATATTAGTTGATAATGGCAAGGCGGGCGGGGTTGATTTATTTTATTTTAGTCGTAAGGTGTGGACCCTGTATCTGATAAGTGTTTGAAATATGTTTGATATGTATTTATATTATATTTTAGCTTAGAGGCCCGCTTAAAGAGGGAGGAATAGAGGATATGATGGTTTTTATTAATTTTGCAAACTAAATTTATAGTGATATGATATCATTACAAATATGAAAAGTAATTCACATATGCCTCTAGCTAGCCGAATGCGGCCTAAATCTTTTGCGGAATTTTTTGGTCATGCTGCTTTGGTTAGTAAAAATTCTTATCTGAAGAAAATCATCGAAAATGATGCCCTTTTTTCAATGATTTTATGGGGTCCGCCTGGAACCGGTAAAACTACCTTGGCTCAATTGATTGCCGAGGAGACTAAAGCGGATTTTATAAAAATTAGCGCAGTCGATAGCGGGGCGCAAAAGTTAAGGGATGTCATTGCAAAAGCCCAAGAGAATTTTAAAAATAATAAAAGAACCATCCTATTTTTGGATGAGATTCATCGTTGGAATAAAGCACAGCAAGACAAACTGTTGCCTTATGTGGAGAGAGGTTTGATTATTTTAATCGGAGCTACAACCGAAAACCCTAGCTTTGAAATTAACTCCGCCCTTTTGTCTCGAGCCAGAGTTTTTGTGTTACCAAAATTAGAAGTAGAGAGTCTGGAAAAAATAATCAAAAATGCTTTGGCTGATAAAGTTAATGGGTTAGGTAATAAAAATATTAAAATAAGTGAAGAGACTATTTCTTTTTTGGCCAATATCGCCAATGGGGACGCACGCGTGGCGCTTAATGTTTTGGAGGCTTCAGCTAATTATTCGTTAAAAATTGATAATGAATTAATTAAAAAAATAATTCAAAAAACCAATTTGATTTATGACAAAAATGGTGATGAACATTATAATGTTATTTCGGCACTTCACAAATCGATGAGAGGAGGGGATGCGGATGCCTCTGTTTATTGGTTGGCAAGAATGTTGGAAGGTGGAGAAGATCCGATTTATATTGCCCGCCGATTAGTGCGTTTTGCCTCCGAGGACATTGGATTGGCCAATAATACCGCTTTGCTTTTGGCTAATGCGACCTTTGATGCTTGTCATAGACTGGGCGTGCCGGAGTGCAATGTGCATCTATCGCAGTGTGTTATTTATTTAGCTAAGTCTCCCAAGAGCATTGTGGCCTATGAGGCTTATAATAAAGCCAAAAGAGATGTGGAAAAATTTGGCAATCTCCCAGTCCCGCTTCACATAAGAAATGCGCCCACAAAATTGATGAAGAATTTGAATTATGGCAAAGACTACAAATATACCCCCAAAGAAGACAGCTCTGATCAAGAATATTTACCAGAAGAATTAAGAGGAATAAAATATATATAATTTATTGCAATATTTAATAAATCAAAACTTATGAAAAATTTTAAGGGTGTCATTATTGAGGAAAGTTTGGAAAATAAAGATATTTTAGAAAAAGTTAAAATTATTAAAACCGATATTGAGCAAGTCACTGAGGGACATAAAACACCCTGGATAGAAAAATGGACTATTCACGCTGTTGAGATTTTAGATAATCAAGTCGATGATATTGCAAAAGAAATTAGCGAATCACTGGATTCGAAACATAGTTGGTACGCTGATTTTAGAAATCACGATTTTCACTATGTTATCTTTCGCGATAAAGTATTTAAAGTTGATCGATCTAAATCGGAGCAATATGGTGCTGTAACAGAATATGGCACATCCTTGGGTATTCCTGACTATCAGCTTGATTTTTCACCGCATATTAAGGAATGGGGGAGATAAATTTATTAATAATTTTTTTAAATATTATGACAATTGAGGAATATAAAAAGATAGCTGATCCGCTTAGTCAACGCACTCTTGTTTTTTTAGTGCACAATGATGAAGTTTTGCTTGGCAAGAAAAAGTCTGGTTTTGGGAAGGGTAAACTGCTTGGAATTGGCGGAAGTGTGGAGGAAAATGAGATCGTAGAGAAGGCAATGATTCGCGAGGCGATTGAAGAAATTGGCGTAATTCCAAAAAATTACGCACGTGTAGCTACTTTAAATTTTTACTTTCCTTATGAAGATAATGCTGAAAAATGGAATCAGCAAGTTTGCGTTTATAAATCTGACCAATGGGACGGAGATATCATTGAATCAAATGAAATTTTGCCAAAATGGTTTAAAATTTCTGAAATACCTTTTGACCTTATGTGGTCAGATGCACGATACTGGCTGTCAGATGTATTAGCTGGTGAAATGTTGATTGGAGATTTTTTATTTGATAAAAATTTAGAAGTGGAGGAGAATAAAATCAGAAAGGTTTTGAGTTGGGATTTCAATTAATTGCTATAAAAAAGAAGATTATCGCGAAACAGCTTTGTATCAAAAAAATATAGATGGTGTAATTTGAATAACAACTTATTGTATATGCTAATTTTAGTTTGCGGATATATTGGTGTGGGTAAGTCTACCGTGGCGCAGCGAATTGCTCAAAAAATAGATGGAACTATTTTAAGAACAGATGAAATAAGAAGTGGGATATATCCTAACCCAACTCATTCAAGAGAAGAAATTCAGCATGTTTACGAGTTGTTTTTTGAAGAATTAAAAAAACTTTTGAGAGAGGATAAAAATGTAGTTTTAGACGCTACTTTTCATCTGAAGGAAAATAGGGAAAAAATAATTAACATCGCTGAGAAATTAAAAGTTGATTTGAAAATTGTTGAAGTAAGATGTGATTCCAATGAGGAAACGAGGAAGAGAATTGAAAATAGAAATGATGGCGTGAGTAAAACTGATTACCAGCAATATTTGAAACATAAGGCGGAATTTGAAGAAATTGATGAAGAAAAAATTATCATCAATAATAACACAGAGTTGAAAAATGCCTATGATCAAATAGACGCATTTGTTAGTAATATTAAGTTTTAATTTATTTTTAACTTGCAGAATTAAAATAATTTTTTTAAAAAGACTGAGCTAGTTAAAGTTATAAACTAGCTCAATGTGAGCAGAGGGCAATAATCAATTCTTTTTTGGAGGAGGTATATACAGAAAGTTGTCGCATCTTTTTGGAGGAGGAGGTGTGTATCGGAAGTTGGGGTGCGTTTCTGGAATTGTTTCAATTTTATCTGAAGGTGTGTGCCAAGCCCTATCAAGCTCCTCCTTTAATTTGACAATCTTCTCTTTTTGCTCATTGATTGTTGCTTCTTGCTGTTCAAGTTGACGCGCTTTGATAATATTTTCATTTATAAAATAAGCGCAGAGTATTAGAAGCACGAAAAGAACTATAGCCGATAGAACAACATGGATTTTTTTCATTACTTGTCTCCTTATGTTGTAGTTGGTGGATACTAAATTATAACATAAAATGTGAGTTGGATAAACAAAAAAATATTCTTTTTATTGCATTAGCCAGAAAAATCATCACCTTTATTTAATGCGCGCATTTAAGCTGCAAGACTTTGGTAGTAAATTTTTTTTAATTAACTTTTTGACAGCCCGCTTCGACAAGCTTCAGCGAGGCGAGCAAAAAGTTAC